>JBOFFO010000335.1:0-5148 GCA_051648665.1 Beijerinckiaceae bacterium
GCAGCGGAGCGCAGGCGGCTGGATTGCAACTCGCCCGCCGCTTCCAAAATGGGATGCGCTGTGGCGGCGAGATGGCCGTTGATGCGCTTGAGATCCCGCAACAGATCGAGATGGATGCTGCTGGTTTCCATCGACTCGACCCGGCCAGCGCGCAGGCGCTCATAATGATTATCGGCCGCATCGCGCTCGGCATTCCGGATAGTCGACTTCTCCTCAATCAGCCGGCGCGCCAGACCGACATCACGGGTGGCGAATACGTTGAGCGCGAGCGCCATATTGTCAACAATACGGCCATGAAAGGCGCGAATCTCGGCTGCGCCTTCAGTTGAGAAATTGGCGCCCTTGCGGATTTTCTTGGCGACAAGCTCCATGATGTTCTTGTCGATGATGTCGCCGATATGTTCGAGATTGGTGGTGAAGGCCATGATTTCCATGGCCCTGCGGCTGTCCTCGCCGCTCATTTCCGAACGCGAAACGCGGACAAGATAGTCACGGATTGATTCAAAGAGATTATCAACCGCATCGTCCATATTCTCGATGTCTTTCGCGACCCGCACATCAGTTGCGTCGAATGCATCAGGCACGCGCTTCAGCATGTCGGCAACACGGTTGCCCAGTTCCAGCGCTTCACGCATCGCGCCGGCCAAGGCTTCGGTTGGCGCATTGATCACATTGTGATCGAGATGCTGCGGCGCGCCGCTGGCGGCATCCCGCGCGGTATCCGGCAACAGCTTTTCACACCAGCGCGCCACCAGCCCGATGAGCGGCAGAAAAATAATCGCGACCGCCAGATTAAACGCGGTATGGGCATGCACGACAAGGCGGCCGGGCGCAGCCACATCAAGCGTGGCGAGCCAAGCGCCGAGTGGACGCACGAAAGGCAAGATCGCCAACGCCAGCGCCCCGCGCATTATCAGATTGCCAAGCGGCACCCGGCGCGCTGCGGGCGGTGAACCGGAGAGCGCCATATAGGGCGCAAAAGCGCCCCCGATATTGGCGCCAAGCACCAGCGCCAGCGCCAGCGCAGTAGGCACAGCGCCTGCGCTTGCCAGCGAGACGACAAACAGCACCATCGCAAGGCTGGAGTGCGCCAGCCATGTCAAAATCGCCATCACAGCAACGGCGAGGATCGGCTCGCTTTCCAGCGATCCCAATACGGCCCGGAACAGCCAGGACTCACGCAAAGCGCCGGCTGCGTCACCGATTTCCTTCAGCGACAGCAGCATGACGCCAAGGCCGATGAGCAGCCGCGCGGTGCCGCGCAGCCGGTCATTGTCCACCGCCATCGCCGTGAACACACCGGCGGCGATCAACACCGCCCACAGCGCCTTGACGTTGAAGGCGAGAAGCTGCGCCGCGATGGTTGCGCCCACATCCGCGCCAAGCATCATCGCCAAGGCAATCGGCAAGGCGATCAGGCCACGCCCGGCAAACGAGCCGAGCAGCAGAGCGGTCGCCGTTGCAGACTGCAACAAGCCGCTGACAAATCCGCCGGTGAGAAAAGCGCGCATCCGGTTGGCCGACGCTGCCGTGAGCATGCGCCGCAAATCAGGGCCAAACGCACCGGTGACGCCGAGGCGGACCTGCCGCACGCCCCACAACAGCAGGGCGACGCTGCCCAGCAGCGTGATTGTCAGTTCGGTCGCACTCACGGATTAATTCCAGTCCTGCTCTTGAACATGGGCGCCAAAGGGCGCGCCAACACTTCGCCGGCTCATGATTCGCGCCACCGTAAAACGGATTTCCCGGCGTGCAAGGCCAGCCATGGCGCTCTGCATTGCAGTCACGGACTGCATCTGAAAACGGCACGCGCTCATGCCAGCCAGCCCTGCGTCTTCGCGCAATCTCCAGCGGCCGTGAAGAACGCGCCCACCAGCGCCAAGCGCCGCCGTTCGGCCAAGGCCACCGCATACTCGCCGACCAGGAGTTCCGCATCGGAGACAGCGACGGGACGGAAGCGCTGGTCCGGCCCCAGCTCGCTGGCGAAAATGACGCCAATGCCAAACCCGCCGGCCACGGCTTCTGCGACCGCCTCACGGGATTGCACCTCGAACAAGCGGCCCGGCTTGACGCCGGCATTGGCCAGCGCCGTCTCGAACACCTCGCGGGTGATCGACCCGCGCTCCCGCAACACCAGCGCCTGCCCCGCCAATTCGCCCAGTGGCACAGCGTCCCGCGCAGCCCATGGATGGGCTACAGGCACGAACAGCACCAGCCGGTCACGCCGGATTGGCTCGCTGCTCAGGCGTGGGTCGGAAACCGCCAGCGCCATGACCGCCACATCGGCCTCGAAGGAATGCACACGGGCGAGCACCTGCGCGGAATTGCCGATCTGCAGATCGAAGGTCAGCCCTGCGTAACGCTGGCGCATGGCGGCGAGCACGGGAATGGCATGGTGGGCGCTGTCAGCGGCGACGCGAAGATGGCCGCGCAACATCCAACGATTGCCAGCCAGCAGCGCACGCGCCTCGTCCTCGGCGGCGAAAAGACGGGCGGTAACCTGCTGCAGAGACTGGCCGAGTGGCGTCAACTGCACGCCGCGCCCGCGCCGGTCGAACAGGCTGACCCCATAGGTGCTTTCCAGTGCCCGGACCTGCGCCGACAGGGTTGGCTGCGAAACGCCGGCTGTGCGCGCCGCCAGCGTAAAGCTGCCGGCGTTCGCGACGAGATGAAAGGCACGGAGCTGGGTCGGGATCATCGGTGGATACTGCATCCGCAGGAGCGATTGTCTTATAGGCATCTTCTATGAATGCTATACAAGCAATCGCCTTTATCTCTGGAATGATCGACTCCATGCTCCCCCAAAGTCAGGTTCACCCTCGCAACGCGGCACCCGCACCGCCGCCCCGCCAACCGGAAGTCCCATGAGCGCTGTTCCGTCCCCTCACCCCGCCTTCCCGCCTGTCGCCTCCGAAACCGGTGACCCGCTGCTGCTGACTCCGGGGCCGCTGACGACTTCAAAAAGCGTCAAATCGGTGATGGTGCATGACTGGGGTTCGCGCGATGCGACCTTTCTGAAGATCAACCGCGAGGTGCTGGAAAAGCTGCCGACCATCGTCAATGGCGGCGACGACTATGTGACCGTGCCAATGCAGGGGTCCGGGACATTCGCAGTCGAGGCGATGCTCACGACATTCGTGCCGCCCCAAGGAAAAGTTCTGGTGCTGATCAATGGCGCCTATGGCCATCGCGCCAACAAGATCCTGACCATCGCACGGCGCCAGACCATTGTTTATGAAACACCGGAAGACACCCCGCCCGATCTCGCCCGCGTTGAGGCCATGCTGAAAGCCGACGCAGGGATCACGCACGTCTTCATGGTCCATTGCGAAACCACATCAGGCGTCCTCAATCCCGTGCATGATGTGGGCGCGCTCGCCAAACAATACGGCCGGCGCTACCTGATCGATTCCATGTCGGCCTTCGGCGCGCTGTCGCTTGACGCCAAACGGGCGCAGGCCGATGCGATTGCTGCATCCTCCAACAAATGCATCGAGGGCGTGCCCGGCCTCGGCTTTGTCATCGCGCGCAAAGCGGCGATTGCGGAAACAAAGGGCAATGCCACCACGCTCGTGCTGGACCTGCATGACCAGTGGGAGAATTTCAGCAAGACCGGGCAATATCGCTTCACGCCACCGATCCACGTCATCGTCTCTTTCCATCAGGCGCTGATGGAATTTTTCGACGAAGGCGGCCAGCCCGGACGCGGCGCACGCTATGCATCGAATCGCGATATTCTGATCGATGGCATGAAGGCGATGGGCTTCCGCACGTTGCTGCCAAGCCAGCTGCAAGCGCCGATCATCGTCACCTTCCACATGCCGACCGATCCGCGCTTTGTTTTCCAGACCTTCTACGACAAGCTGAAGGAACGCGGCTTTGTGATCTATCCGGGCAAACTGACAGTGGCGGATTCTTTCCGCATCGGGTGCATTGGGCGCCTCGACAACAATCACATGCGGCAGGCGCTCGCCGCCGTGCGGGCGGTGATTGATGAGTTCGGCATCGCCACGGTTTCTTGAATTAGGAAAAATGCATGAACGCGCAAACTCCCGTCACCGTGACCTGCAACGGGCGCGACTATAAATTCCCGCAGAAGCCGACGGTCGTGGTCTGCATCGACGGCTCTGAACCGGGCTACATCGAAGCGGCCATCGCCAAGGGGCTTGCGCCCCATTTCGACCGGCTGATGAAAACCGGTGCCCACGTGCACGCCAAATCGGTCATTCCAAGCTTCACCAACCCGAACAATATGTCGATCATCACCGGCCGCCCGCCGATGGTGCATGGCATTGCCGGCAATTATTTCTACGACCGCGCGGCGGGCGTCGAAGTGATGATGAATGACGCGAAATTCCTGCGCGCGCCGACCATCATGAAGGCGTTTCACGATGCAGGCGCAAAGGTCGCAGTCGTCACTGCGAAGGACAAGTTGCGCGCCCTCTTGTGCAAGGAACTGCCAATGAATTCCGGCCGCGCCATCGGCTTTTCCTCGGAAAAGGCCGATCAGGTGACGATGGAGACCAACGGTATCACCGATGTGATGGGCATGACCGGCATGACCGTGCCGAGCGTTTATTCCGCCGATCTCTCGGAATTCGTGATGGCCGCAGGCGTAAAGCTGCTGGAACGGTTCAAGCCGGACCTGATGTATCTCTCAACGACCGACTATGTGCAGCACAAGGCGGGACCAGGCGCGGCGATGGCCGATTCCTTCTACGCCATGATGGACAAATATGTGGGACAGCTTGACGCGCTGGGCTGCAATCTCGTGCTCACCGCCGATCACGGCATGAATGACAAGCATCTACCGAATGGCGAGCCGGACGTGATCTATCTCCAGGATGTCACCGATGGCTGGTATGGCGCGGGCGCAACGCGCGTCATCCTGCCGATCACCGATCCTTATGTGGTGCATCACGGCGCGCTTGGTTCCTTCGCCACGGTTTATCTGCATGCGCCTCTCAACCGCGATGAATTGATCGCAAAAATCGTGGCGCTGCCCGGCGTCGAAGCAGCAATGACCAGCGAAGAAGCTTGCACGCGCTTTGAATTGCCGGCAGATCGCATCGGCGATGTTGTCGTGGTATCAACGCAGCATAAGGTGCTTGGCACCAGCCGCAGCAAGCATGATCTGTCGGGCTTGAC
>JBOFFO010000336.1:0-1927 GCA_051648665.1 Beijerinckiaceae bacterium
ATCGCCGTCCACGGCAACCGGCAATTCCGCATGGAAATGCAGGCGCGGCTGCATTCCTGCCAACGCCAGACCGGTTCGGGACGAGCGATCGCCAGTGCTTGCCGAGGCGGCGCGCGCAAGTTACTCACCGCTTCCCGCCGCTGACAGGATGGATGCGCGCCTTGGTCCGCAAACTGGCTCAGAAATCGACCAAATCGGCTGGCCCCGCCGCCTCGGCCCGGACAGCCGGGCGCACGGCGCTTTATGCCGGATCCTTTGATCCGGTCACGAATGGCCATCTCGACATCGTTAAGCAGGCTTGCGGACTGTGTGACCGTCTGGTCATCGCCATCGGGGTTCACCCGGGAAAAACGCCGCTTTTTACGGCTGACGAGCGCGCTGAAATGCTGCGCGAGGTCTGCGCACCTTTAGGCACCACGCGCGGCGTGGCCATTGAGGTTGTATCATTCGACGGTCTGGTGATCGATGCAGCACGCAAGGCCGACGCGACCCTGATGATCCGTGGCCTGCGTGACGGCACCGATCTCGATTATGAAATGCAGATGGCGGGCATGAACGGGACGATGGCCCCGGATGTCGCGACCGTTTTTCTGCCGGCCTCGCCGATGGTTCGCCCCATCACCGCCACGCTTGTGCGGCAGATCGCCAAAATGGGGGGTGACATCACATCCTTCGTTCCGCCGTCAGTCGCCCGGCGGTTGAAAACAAAATTGCGCACCGCGTGAAGCGTGCGTCATATCGATCAGGAGAAAGACATGACATTGAAACTCGCCATTGCCGGCATGGTTGCCCTCATGGGTTTTGCGGCCCAGGCGCAAGGTGTTGATCCCAACAACGCCATCGCGCTCGACACGAAGGATGGCCGCATCATCATCAGGCTGCGGCCCGATCTGGCGCCGAAGCATGTGGCGCAGATCACGACGCTGACCAAGCGCGGCTTTTATGATGGCATCGTGTTCCACCGCGTGATTGACGGGTTCATGGCGCAAACCGGCGACCCCACCGGCACAGGCACTGGCAAATCCGACTTGCCGAATATTCCTGCCGAATTTTCGCGTGAGGCCTACAAGCGCGGCAGCGTCGGCATGGCGCGTTCGCAGTCGCCGGATTCTGCCAATTCGCAATTCTTCATCTGCTATGATGGCTGCGGCCCGCTAACCGGGCAATATACCATCTGGGGCGAGGTTGTTCAGGGTATGGATGTCGTTGACAAGATCAAGAAGGGCAGCTCCGCCAACAATGGTGCGGTGACCGCGCCGGACAAGATCGTGCGCATGCGCATGCTCGCAGACGTGAAATAAACGCTTCATGCGCCGCGCGCGGATAATCGGATGTGGCGTGGCGCTGCTGAGCAGCGCTGGCATGTCATTTGCGCTGGCGCAACCCGGCGCCAGCATGCTTAATCCGCCCACGCGCGATGTCGGACTGCCGCCTGCGGTGACACCGAATCTGCCGCCGCCGGTCAATCCCAACCTGCCGCCGCCGACCGGGCAACGCTATCTGCCCGGTGCGCGCGGCCCATTCGCCGATCCGGACCGGAAGCCGTTTGTTGCTGTGCCGCAGCGCTTTCCATCGTCCGATGTGGTGCGTGGTACGATCCGTGGCGGCACGAGTGTCGCGCAAAATCCGCCGGTGCAGCTCAACCGCATCAATGAAATCGCGCCTTACCTGCAACGCTGCTGGTCGGTGCCCACTGGCCTGACGCAATCGGCGACGCTCGACGCGACGATCCGCATGAGCCTGTCGCGCGATGGCCGTGTGATAGGTGAGCCGCGCATCACCTATGTCAATCGCGCCGCATCACCGGCGCAGAAGGATGCGATTGTGCGATCGATGCAACGCGCCGTTGCCGTGTGTGCGCCATTCCCGTTGTCGCCACAACTCGGCAATGCTGTCGCTGGCCGGATTTTCTCAATCCGATTTATTA
>JBOFFO010000337.1:0-2541 GCA_051648665.1 Beijerinckiaceae bacterium
AGCTTCAACGGCGCCCTGCTGCATGAGCCGTGGGAGGTGGCCACTGCCGCCGGCACGCCGATGAAAGTGTTTACCCCATTCTGGCGGGCGGCACAGGCGCGCGGTGAGCCATCGCCGCCCCTGCCCGCGCCGAAAAAAATCAATCCCGCCGCCTGGAAAAATGCGACCGGGTTGAAAGCGGTGACGCTCGCCTCCCTCGCGCTCGAACCGAAAAAGCCGGACTGGGCCAAGGGTTTTCACGCCCATTGGCAGCGCGGCGAAACCGGCGCGCGCAAGAGGCTGGCAGAATTTCTCGATTCCGGTCTGGCCGGCTATGCGGAGGGCCGTGATTTTCCGGCCCGCGAAACAACCTCGCGTTTGTCGCCGCATCTGCGCTTCGGTGAAATATCGCCGCGCCAGATCTGGCACGCCATCGACACAGTTCTGCGTGAGACGCCCGCGCTGGAGCGGGATGCTGCGAAATTCCGCGCTGAACTGGGCTGGCGGGAATTTTCCTATCATCTGCTTTATCATTTTCCCGATCTGGCGACGAAGAATTTCAATGCACGCTTCGATGACTTTCCGTGGCGCAGCGACGCCAAAGCCTTGCGCGCATGGCAGCGCGGCCTGACCGGTTATCCGGTTGTCGATGCCGGCATGCGCGAACT
The DNA here is from genome assembly GCA_051648665.1 of Beijerinckiaceae bacterium. Classification (GTDB taxonomy): domain Bacteria; phylum Pseudomonadota; class Alphaproteobacteria; order Rhizobiales; family Beijerinckiaceae; genus Terrirubrum. The sequence continues at coordinate 648 of JBOFFO010000337.1, forward strand.
CTGGCAGACCGGCTATATGCAGAACCGGGTGCGGATGATCGCGGCCTCTTTTCTGATTAAACACCTGCTGATCGACTGGCGCGAGGGCGAGGCCTGGTTCTGGGACACGCTGCTTGACGCTGATCCGGCCAACAATACCGCAAGCTGGCAATGGGTGGCGGGCAGCGGCGCGGATGCCGCGCCCTATTTCCGGGTGTTCAATCCGATTTTACAAGGCGAGAAATTCGACGGCGAAGGCGCTTATGTGCGCCGTTATGTGCCGGAACTGGCGGCTGTGCCGGACAAATGGATTCACCGCCCGTGGGAAGCGCCGGCCGATGTGCTGCGCGCTGCTGGCGTGACGCTGGGAAAATCCTATCCGAAACCGATCGTCGATCACGATGCAGGGCGCAGGCGCGCATTGGCCGCCTTTGCCGAAATCAAGACCTGACGCTGCTGCGCTTGCGGCGCATGAAGCGGCTGCTTATGGTTGGCGCAGAAATATAAGGTTTTCTGCATGTCCTTCCATGATTCCGTCCTCGACAGCATCGGCAATACGCCGCTGATCAAGCTGAAACACGCGTCCGCCATCACAGGCTGCACCATTCTCGGCAAGGCCGAATTCATGAATCCGGGGCAATCGGTCAAGGATCGCGCCGCTCTGTTTATCGTGCGCGATGCGGAAGCGCGCGGCGCGCTCAAGCCCGGCGGCATCATTGTGGAAGGCACGGCGGGCAACACCGGCATCGGGCTGACGCTGGTTGGCAATGCGCGCGGCTACAAAAGCGTGATCGTGATTCCGCAAACGCAATCGCAGGAAAAAAAGGATGCGTTGCGGCTGCTCGGCGCGCAGCTCGTCGAAGTGCCGGCGGCGCCCTTCGCCAATCCCAACAATTATATCAAGGTCGCCGGGCGCATGGCGGAACGGCTGGCGAAAGAAAATCCGCAGGGCGCAATTTTCGCCAACCAGTTCGACAATGTCGCCAACCGGCAGGCGCATATCGAGACCACGGGTCCGGAAATCTGGGCGCAGACCGATGGAAAAATCGACGGATTTATCTGCGCGGTCGGCAGCGGCGGCACGCTGGCGGGCATCGGCATGGCGCTGAAAGCGCGCAACCCGAATATCGTCATCGGCCTTGCCGATCCGCCCGGTGCGGCGCTCTATTCCTACTACACCGATGGCGTGTTGAAATCCGAAGGCTCGTCGATCACCGAGGGCATTGGGCAAGGCCGCATCACCGCGAATTTGCAGGATGCGCCGGTTGATGTGGCGTTCCAGATTGCGGATGAAGAATCCATCCCGCTTACCTTCGATATTCTGGCGCAGGAAGGCTTATGCCTCGGCTCATCCTCCGGCGTGAATGTGGCTGGCGCGATCCGGCTCGCGAAAAAACTGGGGCCGGGCAAAACCATCGTCACCATTCTGTGCGATTACGGCACGCGCTACGCCTCGAAACAATTCAACCCGGAATTTTTGCGCAGCAAAAATCTGCCGGCGCCGGCATGGCTCGACAGCCCGGCAGCGCTGCAACCGGATCTCGTGTGATGACGACACCGCTTTTTCGCGATGACGCCTATCGGCAGGAAACGCCTGCCACCGTGCTGGCAGTGAACGAGCGCGGCGGCATTGTTCTCGACCAGACCGTGTTTTACGCCACCAGCGGCGGCCAGCCCGGCGATACGGGTTGGCTTGTGCTGGCGGATGGCCGCCGCATCGCCATCGCCACAACGGTTTACGACACCGACCGCACCACCATTTTGCATGTGCCGGCCGAAGGCGAAGCGCCGCCGCCTGCGGGCGCATCCGTGACCGCCCGGCTCAACTGGCCCATGCGATATAACCGCATGCGTGTGCATACGGCCCTGCATCTGCTGACGGTGGCTCTTCCCTATCCGGTGACAGGTGGCGCCA
>JBOFFO010000338.1:0-2335 GCA_051648665.1 Beijerinckiaceae bacterium
AGCAGCAGCAATTTGGGATTGCCCATAATGGCCCGGCCGAGCGCCAACATCTGCTGCTGACCGCCGGATAAGCCACCCGCAGGCTGGCTGCGCTTGTCACGCAGGATCGGAAACATTTGGAATATCCGTTCGCGATCCCGGTCCGGCTCACCACGCCGGCGAAAGCTGCCAAGCAGCAAATTGTCCTCAACGCTCAGTGGCGCGAAGATCTGACGCCCTTCCGGAACCTGAAGAATTCCGGAAGCGACACGCCGGTGCGGCGCCATACTGCCAACCGCAGCCCCTTCAAAACTGATGGAGCCGCCGGTGATCGGCTGTACGCCTGAAATGGTGCGCAACAACGTGGTCTTGCCAGCGCCATTCGCACCGATCAGCGCCACGATATGGCCTTTTGTAATGTCGAGATCGACACCATGCAGCACCTCGATCCGGCCATAAGCGCTGCGGAGATTGCGCACTTCAAGCATGTGCGCCTCCCGCATCCGGCAAGCCTGCGCCAAGATAGGCATCAATCACGCGCTGATCGCGCGCCACATCAGCCGGCAGCCCGGTCATCAGTTCGCGGCCCTGTGCCAGAACCAGCACACGATTGGAAATCGCCATCACCAGCTTCATGTCATGCTCGACAAGCGCGATGCCGACACCGGAGCGGGCGACTTCGACAATTAATTCGTCGATTTCTTTTGTCTCGATAGCATTACAGCCCGCTGCCGGTTCGTCCAGCAACAGCACTTTCGGTTCGCTGGCGAGTGCGCGGGCGATTTCGAGCCGCTTCAGGACACCATAGGGTAAATTACCTGCAATCGTGTTTGCGATTTTTTCCATCTTGAGCCGCTGCAGCAGCCCCATCGCATAGTCCCGTGTGCGGTTATTTTCTGCCTTTGTCGCCGGCAGTCCCAGGAAATGCCTGGACACCGAGCGTGTCTCATGGATGTGGCGCCCGAGCATGACATTTTCGATGGCGGTCATGCGCGAAAATATCTGCAAATTCTGGAAGGTGCGCGACAGTCCCCGCGCTGCAAGCTGTTCGACTGGCAACTGGGTCGCATCGGCGCCATTGAGCGCCACGCTGCCGCTGGTCGGGCGATAGAGTCCAGAGATAAGGTTAAACAAAGTGGTTTTACCAGCGCCATTGGGGCCGATAATGGACAGCACCTCGCCCGCTGCGACATCAAACGACACATCATCGACAGCTTTGATGCCGCCGAAGGCAATGCCGATGTTGCGAACCGTGAGCACGCTCATGATGCTTTTCCCGCCAGCAGACGCTGCAAGGTCGGCACGATGCCGTCGCGCAGGAAAATCATGATCACGATGATGAAAATGCCGAGCAACAAATGCTCATATTCGTGAAATAGTGTCAGGCCTTGCGGCAGGATGACAAGAACAGCGGCCCCGACGAGCGAGCCGAGAAGCGACCCCATGCCGCCGAGCACCACCATCGTCACCAACTCAACGGAATGAAGAAATCCAGCGGAATCGGGCGTAATATGTCCATTCAGAAGGGCCAGCAAAGAGCCTGCAACAGACGCATAAATGGCAGAGACTGTGAAGGCGATGACCTTGGCGCGCCCGACATCAATGCCGGCGACGCGGGCTGCAATCTCACTGTCATGCAATGCCCGCAAGGCGCGGCCAGTTGGGCTGTCGAGCAGATTTTGCGCGAGCGCAATGCCAATGAGCAGCGTGACGCCGCTGATCCAGTACCACATTTCCGGTGAACGGATGCGGGTGCCGAAGAGTTCCAGCCGCTTCACCGCCATGCCGTCCGGCCCACCGGTCCAAGCCACTTCATTGGTCAAGATCATGGCGATGAGAATGCCGAAGCCGAGCGTTGCCACAGCGAGAAAATGCCCGCGCAAACGCAAGATCGGTTTGCCAATCAAAAACGCCAGCAGCCCGGATGCGATTGCGCCCAGCAGCATCGCCGCGAGTGTTGGCACCTGCCCATATTGCGGCAGAATTGCCACCGCATAGGCACCGATGCCGACAAAGCCCGCATGGCCGAGACTGACCTGTCCGGCATAGCCGAGCAGCAAATTCAGGCCTGTAACCGCCAGTGCTGATATGAACACCAAAGCGCCGACGCGGTAATAATAGCCGGAGGGTAGAAAAAATCCGATGACGGCGATCAGCAGCGCGATCAGCAGCAACTCGCCCCAGCGATGGCGCAAAAGTCCGGCCATCACACGCGCTCCACATGCTTCTGGCCAAACAAGCCGGATGGCATCAACAGCAGCATGCCGATCATCACGAGAAATGCGACCGCGTCCTTGTAGCTGGAGGAGAGATAACCTGCTGCAAAGGCTTCGCAGAGGCCGAGCAGCAAGCCGCC
>JBOFFO010000339.1:0-2705 GCA_051648665.1 Beijerinckiaceae bacterium
CACCGGGGCGGTGCGCGCCACATTATCCTTCACCGTAAAGACATATTGGCCTTGCTGGCTGTTCATGATCGCGACGCGCGGAACCACCACCACGCCCGGTTCGACGCGCAGCGTCACCCGCACATTTGCAAGGCTACCGGGCCAAAGAAGCTCATCATCATTGTCAAATTCAGCGCGGGTCATGATCGTGCCGGTGGCGGCATCGACCGTATTTTCCAACACGGCGATTTTGCCCTTGGCGGCCTTGTTCAAACCTTGCGGCAGCGCTTCGACTTCCGCCTTGCCGGAAGCGCTGGCCTCCCGCAATTCCGGCAGCAGCCGTTGCGGCACCGGGAAGGCGACATAGATCGGCGAAATCTGGTTGATCGTGGCCAGCACCTGCGCCGCTTCTCCCTGCCGGGCCATGTTGCCCTCTTTCAGGCCAGCGACACCGATGCGCCCGGAAATCGGCGCGGCAATTTCAAAATAGGTGCGCTGCACTTTCAGGTTATCGAGCGCCGCCTGATCGGCCTTCAATTGCGCCTCGGTCGTGGCGACCGCCGCTTTCGCACTGTCGAGCAACACCTGTGTGGAAGCCTGCAGGCGCGACAGGGTTTCCTTTCGCTGCAAATCGGTGCGGTTGAACTCCAGCGTCGCCTTGGTGCGCATCACAGCCGCTTCCGCCTGCGCGATCTGCGCTTCAATCTGGCGCGGATCGAGCCGGAACAACAGATCGCCTTTCTTGATGCGCGCGCCGTCCTGAAAGGCGACCGAAGCGATTTGGCTGTCCACCCGCGAGCGCACCACGACGCTCGCCATGGTCTGCACCGTGCCAATTGATTCGAAGCGCACCGGCATATCGCGCTTTTCAGCATTGGCGATGCGCACCGTGACCGGCGGCCGTTGCGGCGGGCCGCCGGCGGAACCCGCGGCACCAGCCCGCGCCTGCCCTTGGGGCTGTCCCGTCGGCCCAACTTGAGGCGAAGTGACAGGCGTCAGGGCAATGCCGAACTGCCCGGCAACGCTGCGCGTCACGTTGGCAACCGGCTCATTCAGGCCCAGTGGCAAGGTTACGCGACCGGTTGCGGCTGCATAGCCCGTGCCTGCAAGCGCGCCGATGACCAGCAAGGCGCTGATGATTTTGCTTCTGGCCGGCATGAATGATTCCTAGAATGCTATTCCGATAACAGGCGCCCGGACAGCGATGGCTGCCGACTGACGCAGGCGTCTGCCGTCGTCCCCCTTGGGCTGAACACCACCACTCTACATAAGAGAGGGCAGCCCTATCGTAAATCGCGCCAATGCCGCGATTCCATTAAATTCCCGTCATATGCCGGGTGGTTCACATGACCTAACGGCGTTGTGAACGGCAATCGCTTTGCCGGCGAAGCCTCTTCCCCTTTCAGAGTGGCCGGACTAGGCTTGGGCCAACAAAGGTCGCCCGCGTCACCGCTTCGTCATGAAAGAGGTGCAGGGCGTCCCTTGGGCCGCAAGAGCTTTCACAGGGAGATCACGATGTCCAAATTCAAATGGCTGGCCGGAACCACGCTGGCTGCGCTCATTGCCGCAGCGCCGGGCGCGTCTGCGCAGACTGAAATTCAGTGGTGGCACGCCATGACCGGCGCCAACAACGATGTGGTCAACCGGCTGGCGGATGAATTCAACAAAAGCCAGTCGGACTACAAAGTCGTCGTCACTTACAAGGGGTCTTACCCGGACACGATGAATGCCGGCATTGCCGCGTTCCGGGCTGGCAACGCACCGCACATCCTCCAGGTGTTTGAGGTTGGCACGGCCTCCATGATGGCCGCTTCGCGCGCGATCAAGCCCGTGGCCGAAATGATGAAGGAAGCCGGCGAGAAATTCGACCCGCAGGCTTACCTGCCGGCCGTCAGCGGATATTATTCGAACTCGAAGGGCGAGATGCTGTCCTTCCCGTTCAATTCATCCTCGTCGGTGATGTGGTATAACAAGGACGCCTTCAAGAAGGCGGGTCTCGACCCGAACAACCCGCCCAAGACCTGGCCGGACCTGTTCGAGGCCGCCAAGAAATTGCAGGCGAGCGGTCATCCCAATTGCGGCTTTGCCTCGGCCTGGATCACCTGGCTGAACATCGAGCAGTTCTCGGTGTGGCACAACATTCCGCTGGCGACGAAGGGCAACGGCATCGACGGTTTCGATGCAGAGCTGAAAATCAATTCGCCGGTCCATGTGAAGCATTTGCAGAACCTTGTGGATCTGCAGAAGACCAAGACCTTCGATTATTCCGGACGCACCAATACGGGTGAAGGCCGCTTCACGTCTGGCGAATGTCCGGTGATGCTGACCTCGTCGGGCTTCTACGGTAACGTGAAGGCCAACGCCAAGTTTGATTGGGCGAATGCGCCGATGCCCTATTATCCGGATGTGCCGGGCGCGCCGCAGAACTCCACGCTCGGCGGTGCTTCGCTCTGGGTCATGGGCGGCAAATCAGCACCGGAATATAAGGGTGTCGCGAAATTCTTCGCCTTCCTTTCCGATACGGATCGTCAGGCCAAGCTGCACACGGAATCGGGCTATCTGCCGATCACCAAAGCCGCTTACGAGAAAGTCAAGTCCTCCGGCTTCTACAAGGATAACCCCTATCTCGAAACGCCGCTGATCCAGCTTAACAACAAGCCGGTGACCGAACATTCGCGCGGTTTGCGTCTTGGCAACCTCGTTCAGATCCGCGACATCTGGGCGGA
>JBOFFO010000340.1:0-3872 GCA_051648665.1 Beijerinckiaceae bacterium
GCGCAGGTCAATATTTTCGGCTCGCTGGTGTTTGCCGGCATGTCCGGTTCCGCCCTTGCGGATATTGGCGGAATCGGGCGCATCGAGATCGATGCCATGCGCGACAAGGGTTACAAGCCGGCTTTTGCTGCCGCTGTGACGTCGTCATCGGCCATTGTCGGTCCGATTTTTCCGCCGTCGATTCCGTTGATTATCTATGGCACGGTCACCGGCGTGTCCGTGATCCAGCTTCTGCTGGGCGGCATTTTGCCAGGGCTGCTTTGTGTCGCCGCCTTGATGCTCATGACGGCCTTTCTTGCCAAGCGTCGCAATTATCCGCGCGCCGCGCACTGGCCTACGGCCGGCGATTTGTGGCGCGACGCAAAGCCTGCGCTGCCGGCCATGGCTGCGCCTGTCATCCTGATTGCCGGGATGCTGGCCGGCATTTTCACGCCAACGGAGATTGCTGCTGTCACAGTGGTCTATACGCTGGCGATCAGCACGCTTTTTTACGGCGAGCTTACCTGGGCTGGCCTCTATCAGGCGGCGCGCGAAACCATTCTGGCGTCTTCCGCCATTCTTTTGATTGTTGCCGTTGCGGCGTTATTTGGCTGGATTTTGTCGGTGGAGATGGTGCCGCAGAGGCTGACGGCAGCCATGCTTTCGATTTCGCGCGATCCCTTCATGCTGCTGCTTCTGGTGAATATCCTGCTGTTGATTGCCGGGATGTTTCTCGACTCCACGACAGCCATTCTGGTCATTGCGCCGATCATTGCCAAACCGCTGATGGCCGCAGGCGTCGATCCGGTCCATCTCGGCATGGTCGTGGTTTTCAACCTGATGATCGGTTTGCTGACGCCCCCGATGGGGCTGGCGCTCTTTCTCGTGGCTGATATTGCCAAGGTGCCGATGCGCGCCGTGCTCCGCGAAATGCTGCCGTTTTATATTCCGCTGTTCGCGACACTCCTGCTGATCACTTACGTGCCGTGGATCACGACCGTAATTCCACGGTTTGCCCTCGGCCCCTGACGTCGTCTCCAGCGCCAGCCACAGCCGCGCATTTTATCCCAAGACATGGACCTCTTGACTCTCCAAAACGTTTCGGTTCACTATCCAAAACGTTTTGGAGTGTTGGGATGGCCACACTGCGGACCCTTGCCGCCGATCTCGGCCTGTCGATCACGACGGTGTCGCGGGCGCTTGATGGCTATGAGGATGTGGCCGTGACAACGCGCGAGCGTGTCAGCAAGGCTGCAGCGGCTGTCGGCTACCGGCCTAATGCGGCGGCGCGGCGGCTGCGCAAGGGATCGACCGAAACTGTTGCGTTGGTGATGCCGACCGAGCCGGGGCGGTTCTATGAGCCGGTGTTTGTCGATTTGCTGGCCGTCATCGGCGAGCGTCTGGCCAGCCGGCATTATGATCTGATGCTGCTGGCGGCGCGGCCGGGTGCGGAGGAACTGGCGGCTTACCGGCGCATCATCAACGACAGGCGTGCGGATGCCTGCGTGGTGGTGCGTACACGGCGCGATGACGAGCGGGTGGCGCTGTTGCAGGAGGCGGGGCTGCCTTTTGTCTGCCACGGACGCACCAACAGCGTGCGGCCTTATGCGTTTGTGGATGGCGATGGCGAAGCCGGGTTCCGTGATGTCACGGCGCGGCTGGCCGGGCTTGGCCACAGCCGCATCGCGCATCTGGCAGCGCCCGATCATTTCATGTTTGCCGCATTGCGCGCGCGGGGCTGGCAAATGGCCATGCGGGATGCGGGTCTTGCCGATGATCTGAAAATCGATTGCGCCTCATCGGAAGAAGGCGGTGAGGCGGCGGCTTCTCCGCTGCTGGCCCGCAAGGATCGCCCGACCGCGCTGGTGTGCGCCACCGATCGTATTGCGATAGGCGCGACGCGCGCGGCGCAGGCTGCTGGCCTCGTCGTCGGCCGCGACATCGCCATCACCGGGCACGACAATATTCACGCGGCGCAGTTTCTGCAGCCGGCTTTGACCACGATGGCGCTGGATGTGCGCACGGTCGGTACACGGCTGGCGGACAAGCTGTTTGACGTGATGGCGGGCGGCTTGCCGCAGCAGCCCGGCGATGTTTTTCCGCTGCGCCATATTCTGCGTGCCTCATCGGGCGAGGCCAGCTGAATTTTTCGACTGCGACCGGAAAATCCGGCGCTAACCAACCCTAGGGAGACGACCATGACAGGCATGAAACATTGGCTCGCCGCGACCGCTTTATTCGGATCGGCGATCACCGGCGCTGCCGCGCAGGAGACGATTTTTCTTTCCACGCAGCTGCGGCCCGTGGAAGAGGCGACCAAGGTCCGGCAAATCATTCTGAAAGGCGCGCCAGGGCCGGTGACCTTCGTGGTCGAGGAGCCATCGCCATTTCAGACGCGCATGGACGCGGAAACGCAGGCTGGGAAGCGCACCATTTCCATGGTCGGCGCGTTGCACGGCGAACTCGCGCCGCTGGTTGGCAGCAAAGGGCTTGAGCCGGTGGATGATCTCGCTGCGAAAGCGAAAGCTGCCGGTGTTCCCGATGCGATGATGGCGCTCGGCAAACTCGGCACGGACAAGCAGATGTATATTCCCTGGATGCAGGCGACCTACATCATGGCGGCGAAGAAAGAAGCGCTGCAATATCTGCCCGCTGGCGCCGACATCAACACATTGACTTACGCGCAACTGAAAGATTGGGCGAAAAACATTCAGGACAAGACTGGCAAGCGTGCGCTTGGATTTCCGGCCGGGCCGAAGGGGCTGATGGCGCGCTTCTTCCAGGGCTATCTCTATCCGTCGCATACCGGTGGTGTGGTCGCGAGCTTCAAGAGTGCAGAAGCGGAGGCGATGTGGGCGTCGTTCAAGGATCTGTGGGCGCACGTCAATCCGAACTCGGCTTCCTACGATTTCATGCAGGAGCCGCTGATGGCGGGCGAAGTGATGATCGCGTTCGATCACGTCGCACGCCTGAAGGAAGCGCTGGTTGCCGCGCCGAATGATTATGTGACATTCCCCGCGCCTGCCGGCGCGAAGGGCCGCGGCTTTATGCCCGTTGTTGCCGGCCTCGGCATCGCGCCGAATGCGCCAAACAAGGCCGGTGCTGCGGCAACCATTGAGCATCTGCTGAAACCGCAAACGCAGATTGCAATGGCGCGCGAACTCGGCTTCTTCCCCGTTGTGAAGGCGGACCTGCCCGCTGATCTGCCGGGCGGCATCAAGCTGCTGGTCGAAGGTGTGTCGAAAACACAAGGAGCCAGCGATGCACTCGTGTCACTGCTGCCGGTGGGACTTGGCGCGAAAGGTGGCGAATTCAACAAGGTCTATGTCGACACATTCCAGGCCATTGTGCTGCGCGGCGCACCGATCCGCGCCACACTCGATGCGCAGGCTGTGACCTTGCAGACCATCATGAATGAAACGAAAGCGCCGTGCTGGGCGCCGGACAAGGCCTCAGACGGCCCGTGCAAGGTGAACTGAACGGCTGACGCATCCCACCCTCCCGCCCTGCAGGCGGGAGGGTTCATTCTCCGGCGAGGCCACTATGACGCGCGCCCGTTTGCTGCCCTATCTTCTGATTGCGCCTGCGACGGTTTTTCTGCTTGCGCTGTTTGTCGTGCCGCTGGTGCAGACCATTGCGCTGGCTTTCACCGATAATGGCGTGGCATCGCTGACCAATTTCCGCAAAATGGTCGATGACCTGAATTTTGGTCTCTCCATCCGCAACACATTCCTGCTGGTTCTCGCTGTCATTCCGCTGCAGCTCTGCCTCGCGCTGATCATGGCGATGATGGTGCAGAAGCTGGAAAAGGGGCGCGATATCGTGCTCTGGATATTGATTATTCCGCTCGGTATTTCCGACCTTGCCGCCGGGCTGGTGTGGCTGACCATTTT
>JBOFFO010000341.1:0-2658 GCA_051648665.1 Beijerinckiaceae bacterium
CCATACTCAACTCCCTGACCTTACGCTGTCTGGCAACACTGTGCGCTCAGCACGGCGCTACCCACCTACGCCGCCTTCAGCGTTTTTTCCCGCTTGATGATTTCAGAAGCCAACCGCAAATAGGCCTGGGATCCGGCACATTTGAGATCATAAAGCAAAGCCGGCTTACCGTGTGATGGCGCTTCCGACACGCGGACGTTGCGCGGAATAACCGTTTGATAGACCTTTTCGCCCATGAATTCACGGACATCCTGAACAACTTGGCCGGCTAAATTATTCCGGGCGTCAAACATCGTGAGCACGATGCCATGAATAGTGAGGCGCGGATTAAGCGACTGCCGCACCTGCTCGACGGTGTGAAGAATCTGCGTCAGGCCTTCCAGAGCAAAGAATTCACACTGAAGCGGCACAAGCACGGCATCCGCTGCGGTGAGAGCATTCACGGTCAATAGATTCAGCGAGGGCGGGCAATCAACCAATATATATGTGAAAGGCAGCGAACCAGTCTCAGCCATCATGGTCTGGATAGCATGGCGCAGCCGCTGTGAACGATCAGCGAATCCGGCAATTTCCAGTTCAACGCCCAGCAAATCAAGGGTTGAAGGCGCGACGGCCAGTTGCGGCACAGCCGTTTCAACAACCGCAGCCTGAAGTGGTGCGTCGCCTGTCATGACATCATAGGTCGAAATCCGGCGCGCCTTACGATCAATGCCGAGACCCGTTGAGGCGTTGCCCTGCGGATCAAGGTCCACGATCAGCACCCGCTCGCCAATGGCAGCCAGTGCTGTGCCGAGATTGATCGCTGTCGTCGTTTTACCGACACCGCCCTTCTGGTTGGCCAGCGCGAGAATACGGCAGCCGCCGGGGCTAACCTCCACAGGCCGGGATTGATTGGCTTCAACGGACATTGTGCAATGCCTTGGATTCATGCGTGATTGGCGTCAGATGCTCGATCAGAACGATACGCGCATCTGTGTCTGTGAGACTGGGAACCATCGTGGCTTGGATTCTCCAGCATTGTGCAGCTGCGGTCAATTCCGCCTGGGCTTCACTGCCCTTCATAAAGATGCCTTTTGCACCGCTTAAAAGCATGCCTTCCGCATAAGTCAGCAATTTCGTCAGCGGCGCCAGCGCCCGCGCCGAGACTACATCAACCCGGTGTGGACGAGCAGCACTTCCAGAAAAGGCTTCTATGCGCATCGGATGAACCGTCACGGGCAGGCCGCAAAGGCGGGCCGCTTCCCGCAGGAAAGCGCACTTTTTTGCGTTGGATTCAACCAGATGCATCTGAAATCGGGGATTTTTCATCTGCATGGCCGCAACGACGAGACCCGGGAACCCACCCCCGGACCCGAGATCGACCCATGTGACAGCATCTGGCGCAAGGGCTGCGATCTGCGCAGAATCGAGAACATGCCGGACCCAGATATGATCAATGGTCGATGGCGCAATCAGGTTGATACGATCCTGCCATCGGCGCAACAAATGCACGCAGGAGTCGAGTCGCTCCAATGTTTCACGTGAAACATTCAACCTCTCGACAAGGTATGAGCGCGCCTCATCTTCGCTCAGCTTACCCATGATGGGCTTCGCCATTCAGGGCCGACGCCTTGGGACTTCGCCGCGCATGCGCCGCGAGAAGAAGCAATCCGGCCGGCGTCATCCCTTCAATGCGGCTGGCCTGACCGACGGTGGCAGGCTGGACAACAGTCAGTTTCTGCACAAGTTCACTCGACAGCCCTGAAATGGCGGCATAATTGAAGTGCCGGCCTAGACCGAGGGATTCATCACGCTTGGAACGCGCAATATCATCATGCTGTCGGCTCTCGTAACTCGCATAGGCGGCATCATTCTCGATACGATCCCGAATGGAAAGGGGAATGGATCCAAGTTGTGGCCAGATCATTGAAAGCCTGGCAATGTCCACATCCGGGCGTGACAATAGATCCATGCCATCGCGCCTAACGCCATCGCGGTTAATGGAGATGCCGAACCCCGCAGCCTCATTCGGCGTGAGAGATACACTGCGCAATAGCGCTTTGGCCGCGCCAATAGCTTGATGGCGCCCCTCAAAGGCGGTGAAGCGTTCCGTTCCCACGCAACCAACGCGGCGGCCAAGCCCTGTCAGACGCTCATCGGCATTATCGACGCGCAGGGAAAGGCGAAACTCAGCCCGTGATGTAAACATGCGATACGGCTCAGTCACGCCTTTGGTCACGAGATCATCGATCATGACGCCGATGTAACTGCTCGAACGATCAAAGATGCATGGTGCCAGCCCGCCGGCCACGGCAGCGGCGTTTATCCCAGCCACAATACCTTGCGCACCGGCTTCCTCATAGCCTGTCGTACCGTTGATTTGCCCGGCCAGAAAAAGTCCCCGAATTGCTTTGGTTTCAAGCGTAGCGACAAGATTGCGGGGATCCACATAGTCATATTCGATGGCGTATCCCGGCCGGATCAAGCGCACATGCTCAAGACCCGGAATGGTGTGAAAGAACTGCTCCTGAATATCAGCAGGCAACGAGGTTGAAAGGCCGTTGGGATAGACGCTACGGTCTGCAAGACCTTCCGGTTCTAAAAAGATTTGATGGCCATCGCGATCGCCAAAGCGCACGATCTTGTCTTCGATCGAGGGGCAATAGCGCGGCCCGCTTC
>JBOFFO010000342.1:0-13474 GCA_051648665.1 Beijerinckiaceae bacterium
CGAACATTTCATGATCCCGGTATCGATCGAATACAAACCGCCAGATTATGTCGCGACCTGTGATGGTCGTATCTCCAAACACTTTTTCCAGAATGAAACTTGCGCCAGATGTGGTGGCTATCAATGCTAACGCGGCAAGTATTAGTATGATCGCGGTTGGGGCAATGATGCGGTTTAACGCACGCGTGCGGATAGCCCGCCAGCTTCCGTAGGCACACACGGTTGCAATCGGTATTGCGACCAACGCCGTTTTCGCGCGGGTCAGGGGCAAAAGCATTATCGCGATGATCAATCCTGCAAGACCCAGTCGCCGCTGCGAGGTGATATTGCGGTCGAACATTGCAAGTAAAAAAACTGGAATTGCAATTAGGAGCATTTTGCCGGCATCAAGTTTGTGGGGATGCAAGCCTGTAAAGCCTATCGATGTAAATGATGATGGCCGAAGCACGAGTGTTATTGCATTGCCCGCGACAACAGCCAACAGGAAGTAAAATAGGAGCCTTAATAGCCGGCTTGGCTGATCGGCGTAAGATACGCCAATTATAATAATTGTAAAACCTTCTATACTCAAGCGCATCGCTCGCCGGAGTGTTAATGATGGATAATCCGACCATCCAATTGATAGGATTGCTATGATAAAGAATGGAATCAATGGAAGTGCGATGCGCAGCACAACGCTTAAGGGAATACCACGCACTGCCATCAGCATCAAAGATACGGCAAACAATGTGAGCGTGCCCACCTGTTCGGTCACATTGCCACCAGTGTTCGCCAAGCCTTGAAAAAACTGATCGCGGTTGGAAAATTCGAGAGAGGGACCCGAAAAGGATATCCGGAATAACATGGGCAATACTGCAATGAAGCAGATATCACGGAGCGCAAGCACGAAATCTGCAATACCTTGCATGCGCCCCTGAGCAGATTTGTCTATGCTCATCGTGTGGATTCTTTTGGCGAGCGCATGCCCAATGCACGCATGATAGATGTGTCAAGAGGTCCTCGCGCTTCTCCGACAATCACGCCCCCTTGGTAATGATAGTTCCATGCGATCCAGCCAAATTCTGCTTTCTCGAACTGGCTGCGCGCATCCATGAACCAACGCGCTCTGTCATCTGGGGTCGCGGCCTTTAGGGTGCCATAGTCTTTCGTAACTCCAAATTCACCGACTACAATGCGGGAAGGATGAATTGCGTTTTTCTTGGCCCACGTCTGTACTTTGGCAAGACGACCTGCAAAAGCTGCTGGTCCGACAGGTTCATCAAAATATCTGGCTATATAATGCTCTCCCTGTTTCAGGAGATATGATTTCGTATTTTGGTCGATGCCCGCAGCGAGAATATTCTTATTCAATTGGTCTTGAACTGCACTGCGCTGATCGCGCCGGGGCGGATAGGTAATTCGGGAAATGTAATGTGCTGCGTCACCATTGTTGGCCGTGCCCTGATGGCTGAAGAGATGTGGATCATAATAGTGGAATGCATAAAGAGTATTCCGATCAAATTGCGCTGGCTCGATTTCAATTAACCCGTCAATATTGCCCCAACAAGCGCCTGTAATTACCACCGTCAGATCTGGGGCCTGCACACGGATAGTGTCATAAAGACTTTTCATAAAGCGTGGCCATGCTGGCCGTCCAATCCACCGGCATGGCCCTTGAGGTTCATTAAATGGCTCGAATGCGACCTGTGACCGGTCATAGGACTTTAATCGCTTGGCAATTGCTGAAACGATATTGAGGTAGCGCTGCCATTCGGGTGAATCGACGTCGCGAGTCAATCCACCATTTTGCCAAGGCAGTCCGCCGTGACCAGTGTGAAGATCAAGAATAATTTTCATGTGCTGAGCAACAATCAAATCAACGCCGGAAAATATTTCCCGCAATGATTTTTCAAATTGCTCCTCACTCTGTTCCAACAACGGACGTGGGGCGACCGGGAGTCTGATTGTATCAAAGCCTGCTGCTTTGATATCGCGTAAAATATGATCTTTTACCAGAATTCCCGGGTCGCCATACGTCCGATTAAAATATTTCTGATTGGCTGCCGAGCGATCCATAAAGGGTTCATACAGCGCGATGCCACGACGCACGATAAAATCGGCATGAGCTTTGTTGTATGTCGCGATAAGCATGCATTGCATAATCAGCATCAACGCGATGCGGATTGCACAACGGAAATGATTCTTATGCATCATGGCTAGCGGTTTCCGGCTGCGCCATTGTGTCTCGCGCGGCTTAAAATCAAGGCGCGCAGGAGAAGAAAAGCGAATACGGTGTTGGTGCTGATATAGCGCCACATCATGCGGCGTGGCTCCTGCATGATCCGGAATAGCCATTCAAGCCCGTAGCGTTGCATCCAAAGCGGCGCTCTTTGAACCTTTCCGGCCAATACGTCGAGCGAGCCGCCAATACCCATTATGAATGGAACACCAAGCCTTTCGCGATATTTGCTAAGCAGCCTTTCTTTACGCGGCGTTGGCATGGCAATGAACAGAGCATCTGCTTTGCTGGCAGCGATTTCTGCGACAATGCGATCCTCTTCTGCTTCCGAAAAGTACCCGTTGCGGTAGCCGGCAAAGACAAGACCAGGATTGCGGGCTTTGGCTATTTCGGTGGCGGCTTTCACCACATCCTCCGTCGCGCCAAGGAAATATGGGCGGAATCCTTCTCGCGCACAGACGTCGAGTATGGCATTCATCAGATCAACACCTGCCACCCGCTCCGGTAACGGGTGCCCCAGAAGGCGTGAGGCATAGACAATCCCCATTCCATCAGCGCTGATGATGTGGCTGGAGAGTACATCGGATCGCAAGAGAGAGTCCGAGCGCATTTTCACAAGTTTGGCGACATTCATCGAAACCTGGTGCAGCGTCTCTCGCCGGCGCATCGCTTGCCGGGCTTTTTCGACTGTCTCGGCAAGCGTCAGCGCATCCACTGGAGATGCCAGCACCTCAACACGCATAGCGGTCGCCTCTGTGCATTTCAGTACCCTCGGGCTGTCTCATTGCCGGCAGTGCCATCAGAAGCACCGACTGATGGGGTGGTAATGCCGTTTTTCAGTGGTTTTTCAACGCAAAATCATAGCCGTTATCAATACTGGTGGTTCTGCTACGGGCTGCACTCAGCGTCAACCTTCGACCAGCGCGGGATGCGCTGTATCGTCTTGATTCAGG
This sequence comes from Beijerinckiaceae bacterium, assembly GCA_051648665.1. Lineage (GTDB taxonomy): Bacteria > Pseudomonadota > Alphaproteobacteria > Rhizobiales > Beijerinckiaceae > Terrirubrum. Next base: position 3,172 of record JBOFFO010000342.1, read on the forward strand.
CGTGCCAGCAAGATTGATTTCGGCTATAATGGCAAAATGCAACGCAAGAACAGCTACTTAGACTTTGATCTGATGCCGTTAGGGCAGTTAACCCTGGTTTCAATCGAACTGGGGCTTTGCTTCTTCATGTTGCCACTGGTGGGAGACCTGGTCGCGAAGCAGGCGCCAACCGCAACCATTGTCGTTCAGTCCACCCAGCACATGATGGTTTCCGATGTCGCCGGTGGCCCGCTGCCTGCCAAGTCATTTCTGGAGCGGGCCGTGGAGCCGAGCAGAGATGTGGCTGACCTGCCGAAAAGCACTGACACTGATGCAGTCATCTCCATTGAGATTCAACCGCCTGTTGCGATTATCGACAGCCGCACCTTTGGCGACAAAAACGCTACAGTTATGCTGAGCCACATCGAAACACCGTCAAAAGATGCGGTCTGCATCAACAGGGATGGCGCCAAATGGGCATGCGGCCTGTGGGCGCGCGCAGCGCTCAACAATATCATGCGCGGCGGGACGATTTACTGCCGTGGCATGCGGCGCAACAGCTCGATGGTTGAGGCCGAATGTCGCAACAATGGCGGCGACCTGGCCGCGCAGCTTGTCACGGCCGGCTTCGCGCGGAGCGGAACCGGAGAACTGTTTAAAGCCGAAGAGGAAGCGGCGCGAAATGCGCAGCGTGGATTGTGGAATGGCAACTGGACGTTAGCGACTGCAACGCAATGAGAGCCGATGCGCGCCCGTTCTACCTTGGGGAAATCCTTACGGCGATTAGAAGGACACTCAACGTCCAACCTTGCTCAACACATCCGCGCGCAAAAATCGCTCGATAAAGAGCATGAACAGCACCGATGGAACGAGCAAGATAAGCGCTGTAATTGATGCAATCTGATAATTTCCGCCCATGCTGGCGTTATAAAGAAGCAGCGGCAATGTCGAGACTTGCGGCACACCGACAAAAAATGTTCCAGTAAACTCATCAAGCGATTCAAGAAAAACAAAGATCGCGCTGGCGATGATTCCAGGCACAGCGAGCGGCAAAGTCACTGATAAAAAGGTACGCAGCGGCGATGCACCGATATTGCGCGCCGCCAATTCCAAGTCCTTGTCCACCGCCGAGAACGCCGCTGCCGCAATCCAGACCGAATAGACCAGCCCGTGCGCTGCATGAACCAACACTACCCCGGCCACCGTGCCCGACAATCCAATCGTATAGAATATGCGCGCCACATTGATGTAGATGGCGACCGACGGAAATGCTTGCGGAAGAAGGAATATGACCATGATTAGCGTGCGCATCGGCAGCTTGAGGCGCGACAGCGCATACCCGGCGGGAATTGAAAGCAACAGCGACACCACCACGGTGAGCAACGCAATCCAGACACTGGTGGCTAGCGACGCCATGGCATCGCCAGTCGGACGAAAGACAACCTCCCAGTACCGTGTGCCATAGGTGACCGGCAGCTTGTGCGGTGTGTACCAGCGCTCGGCCACCGACCACAAAACGAGATTGGCCAACGGGCCGAAAATCATGAATGCAAATATGCCGAGAGCTGCAATTTTAGCCGCTGTGCTGGCCCAGATGCGCCTCATGCCTCGCGCACCTTCTGTTCGCGCAGACTGTGGCGCAGATAGATCCATGCAGCGACGGCTGTAAGCGCGTATGAAACTACGCCGAGCGCGTTCGCCGTGGCATAGTCACCATAGGCGTTGATGCGGAACGCCATATCGACGGTGAGCATTGTCGGTTGCGAACCGGCAACCATCATCGGCACGGACAACACGGACAGCATGGTAACGAACGATAGCACAAGCGCGACCAGCAGCGGCTGCGCTACCTGTGGCAGCACAATCTGGACCAATGTGCGGCGACGGGAGGCTCCGAGATTGCGTGCCGCTTCGATGGTAGACTGGTCAATTGATGCCATGGCGCCGGCGAGCATCAACGTGACGAATGGCACCTGCTTCCAGACGAAGGTGATCACGATGCCGCGCCAGTCAAGAAAACTCACGGTTTGCGCGGGATCGAGCAACCCCATGCTGACAAACGTATTGTTCATCAGCCCGTTCTTGGCAAGGAACGTACGCATGCACTGACCCGCAACAATAAAGGGAATGAAAAGCGGCCAACGATACAACGCCTTGAGAATGGCGACAAACCAGGGGGTTGCGCTCAGCGTCAATGCGCCTGAAATCAGAATGGCGATGGCGGCAATGAGCGCCGTGGAAAGCAAAACGATCACCACCGTAAAAATTATGTCCGTCGAATAAAGTTCAAACGCTTTGCGAAAATGCGTCAACGAAAAATGGCCGGCTTCGGTGAATGCCGCGACCAGTGAAAAGCCGAGCGGATAAAGGAATAGCGCTGCCACGAGCGCAAGCGCTGGGGCCACTAGCAGTAAGCCGAGAATTGAGGGACGTTGCATAGCAGGCGGCCCGGCGGCTAACCCGCCGGGCCCGTTCCTTTCAGTTCGCTACCTTCTTCTCGTAGCTTTCAAGAATGTCATTGAAGTATGGCGCGATTGGAAATGGCTTCGCCTTGGCCGACAGATCGTCCGGTGTCAGGTCAGTGAAAAGTTTTTTCCACGTGGCTTCATCGAGCTTGCCTTGCAAGTGCTTGGCATCGATGCCCGGATACCAGTTGAATTTCTTCACAATGCCTTCCGCCTGCACTTCCGGCGAAGTGGCAAGCGCGATGAAATCCTCGGCGAGTTTGGCCTGTGCGGCCTTTGCAGGCACGGCATAATACATCGGCTGCCCCGGCATGCCAGGCGCGAGCAGCTTCAGCTTCATGGATGGCGGCAATTTTCCGTCATTCATCCAGGTGTAGAACATATCGACCCACACCGGCCCCATGGCAATCTCGCCCCTGTTGAGCATATCGAGCGTGCCGGCGTTACCGGGAGTAATCACCGCATTCTGGTTGAAGGACTTGAGGCCGGCGAGAGACTGATCCCACGCCGCTTTCGTCGTCGCATCATATGGCCCCTTGAGTAATTTATCGGCATCGCCGCCAAATGCATAAATCCAGCCAGTCGCGAAAGCGACGCCCGACATGCCGCCCTTGATCCCGTTATAACCGAATTTCTTCGGATTGGCCTTCACCCATTCCTGCAACTCCGCATAAGTGTTTGGCGGGGATTTCACCATGTCAGCATTATAGGCAATGGCCGTCTGTGACTGGAACATCGGCATTACGTACCCCTCGACATTGGTGCCGAGCGCATTGCTAGCCGTTGCACTGGTTACCATGCTGCCGGTGGGAATTTTCTCGCGGTATTTTGCCAGCAGCCCTTCCGTCACCATCTGGCCGGCCATTTTCTGATGCGCAACGATAACATCAAAATCGTATGTCGCAGCATTCGCTGCCTTCTGTGCCGACAACTTTTCATAGATTTTCTGTGAACCGGAGTCGCCCGGTCCGGTGCCGACCGCAATAACCTTCACGCCAGGATTTTTCTTCTCGAACATCGGCCCGAGATAATCCTTGATATAGTCCACCATATTCTGATCGCCGGCTGTCGCGACATTTAATGTCTGTGCATGCGCAAGCCCGCCCCATGCAACCGATGCGGCAAGCGTCATAGTCGTGGCTATCGTTCTGATCATGTCGTCCTCCTGATGGCGCGGGTCATGGCCCTGCGGGTGAAGAAAAAAGGAACATATCACTGCGTGGAATCGTTAACTGCACTGTGTCGCCTGGCGACGCACGCTGATTGCCATCGACCAGAAAATGGCCGGCTGGCGTTTCCACCGCAAAGCGCCAGCGGCCGCCAGGATAACTCACCTGTGCAATGCGCCCCGGGAGGGTCAGACCCTCCACACCTCTGGCATCTCCGAGCCGCACCGCATCGGTGCGGAACTGAATAACATGCGCGCCCTCGCGTGCCGCCTGCCCCGGCAACGCAAATTGGCTGCCGTCGGGAAGCGCGAGAACCAGCCCGTTGCCGTCAGAGCGAATATCGCCTTCGATCACATTGTCAGCACCAAGGAACGACGCGACGAATGGTGAATTGGGATGTCGGTAAATCTCCTCCGGTGCGCCCTTCTGCACGATGCGCCCGGCGTCGAGGATGACGATTTCATCGGCCATCACCATGGCCTCTTCCTGGTCGTGAGTGACATGAATGGCGGTCATGCCGAGGCGTTGATGCAGCGCTTTCAATTCGTGCCGCATGGCCAGACGAATTTTGGCATCGAGATTGGACAGAGGTTCATCGAGCAGCAGAACTGGCGGATCGACAGCGAGCGCCCGCCCCAGCGCTACACGCTGGCGCTGCCCACCCGACAAGGCGGTCACCTTGCGGTCGCCATAACCAGAGAGACGCAACAGGTCGAGGACAGACGCAATTTTTCGATCAGCATCGGCGCGGTTCATACCCCGCAATGCCAGACCGTAACCAATATTCTGTGCGACTGTCATGTGCGGCCACAGGGCATAGGATTGAAACACCATGGCCATGCCGCGCTTTTCCGGCGGCAGCACAGTAATGTCGGCATTATTCAGCAGGATCGAGCCAGCAGAAGGCTGCACAAATCCAGAGATAGAGCGCAGCAACGTGGTCTTGCCGCAACCGGACGAACCGATCAGCGCCACGAAGCGTCCAGCATCAATCTCAAGATCAATGCCTTTCAATACCGCCGTTCGCGCATAGGATACCTCAAGCGCGCGTACGCCGACAGAGGCTCCCCGGTTGGCCATACCTAGTTCACTCCCACGGATGTCTCTTCTGTCTCTTCGGACATCGCCATGACAGTCTATTGACGAGTGCGTCACCTTTGCAAGATGACTTGCCGGCAAACGAACTGAGGCGAGATGAAACAGGTTCCAGAAAACGGCATTTCTTCCGTATGGCTGCTCGCCTGCTCAGCCGATGAGGAATTGTTCAGCGCGATTGTCCGCGAACTGGCGGACAGGCATGGCACGCCGCTTTTTCATCCCCATCTCACGCTGGCTTCGAATGTTCCGCAATCACCGGCGCATGTTGCACTGCACTTGCCAGCCATAGCCGCCGGCGCTCACGCTTTTTCAATACCGGTAACAGATATTGTCACGAGCGAGATGTTCTTCCGTTCCTTCTATGCCAGCTTTGCGCTGACACCGCCCTTGCAGGGTTTGCGGGATGCTGCGCAAAACGCCCTTGGGCAGGATTTCGGCCCTTTTACGCCTCATGTTTCGCTGCTTTACGGACCAGTTACGGAAGCCGAGAAACAATGCAGCGCGGCTGAGATGCGCAGCCGCTTGCAGGGTCGCGCCATTCGGTTTGACCGGCTGGCTCTCACCAACTCGGCGGATGATGTGCCAATTTCCGACTGGCAAATCGTGGGCATAGAAGCCTTGAGCACCGGATGAACCGGCCAGAGTTTTACTCTACCACTTCCCCATTGCGTGCGACGATCCGGCCCTGCTTGAACACGGTGCGCGCCTGAGGCCGCTCCACAACCGCATGGGCCGGCGCCTCGGCCTCAACCAGCACAAGATCAGCCGCGCAGCCAACATCAAGGCCATAATGCGTGCGGCGCATGACCGTCGCGCCGCCGAACGTGCACACATCCAGCGCCATTTCCACCTCATCATCACGGCGGAAATTGTTGCGCAAGCCGAGGATCATGGCGCGCTCCAGCATGTCACCATTGCCGTAGGGGCCCCAGCTGTCACGAATGCCGTCTGAGCCGGCGCAGACCGTAATGCCCATGGCGTAACATTCAGCGATGGGCGGCACCGGACGCGAAGGCGCACCATGCGTCATGATCGCGATTTTCTCTTTGGCGAGCTGTTCCATCAGCTGACCGGCATAAACCCGGTCCGTCATGCCGAGACAGAAAGCATGGCTGATGGTCACCTGCCCCTGCATACCAAGCGCCTTTGTGCGCTCGATGATCAGTTCCATCGAAAAGCCGCCAAGCTCGCCCGGTTCGTGCAAATGAATGTCGACCGGCTTGCCGTGTCGTTCGGCCAGCGCAAAAACAATATCGACATGTTGCTTCGGGTCACGATCGATAGCGCAGGGGTCAAGACCGCCGACAACATCTGCGCCGATCTGCAACGCTTCATCCAGCATCGCGCGCGTACCCGGACGGACCAGCAAACCAGACTGCGGGAACGCAACAATCTCCATTTCGATCTTGCCGCGATATTTCTCGCGCGTCGCCATCACGCCTTCAATGCCGGTCAGGCCGCACTCTGTATCGACATCCACATGGGTGCGAAAATGTGTGCTGCCCTTGGCAAGGGAAAGGCGCACCTGCCGTTCAGACTGCCGCGCCGGATCAATGCCGATCTCACGCCGCATGCGCCGCTCATTCTCGATCTTGTCGATCAGGCGCGGGCCGGCGCTATTGGGATGCCAGCCCATACCCCACAGGGTTTTGTCGAGATGGGTATGCGCCTCGACCAGGCCGGGGAGAAGAATGCAGCCTTTGCCATCGATCCGCACAGCATGCGCCGTTGCGTCGGCAGCATTGAAACTCGCAATGGTGCCGTCGCGCAGCACCACATCGCTCGTCCCGCGCCGCCATACCTTTGCGCCGCTGATCAGGGTTGCCGGATGGCCTATTCCTTGCGTCATTTCCACAACACCCTCCATTCCCACTTGATTGCATCCAATTCTTGTGCCGTATTGTATACGATTTCAAGAGCGCAGATCGCATGGCTCGTTCCGCCCCATCACGGCTACATGCCCAAACGGTCAGCGCCCTGATGCCTGACCGCTCCAGCGCGGTTTACGAGGGCCTGCGCCGGGCCATCATCGAACAGGCTTTGCAACCTGGCGACCGCTTGCCGGAAGACGCTATTGGCGAGAGTTTCAATGTCAGCCGCACGCTGGTGCGCAGTGCGCTCACCCGGCTTGCCAGCGAAGGGCTGGTCGAACAGCGGCGGAACAAGGGCGCGGTTGTCGCCAGCCCCAGTCTGGCCTCGGCGCGCGACATTTTCGATGTGCGCAGGCAACTGGAAGATCTGGTCGTGCAACGCCTGTCCGGAACGTTGTCTGCGGAGCAGGCGGCCACCCTACGCCAGCATGTACAGCGCGAGGAGAATGCAAAGGGCCGCGACGGACCGGAATCCATCCGCCTTGCAGGAGAGTTTCATATTCTGCTGGCTGAAATGACCGGCAACGCCCTGCTCACCCGCTACATCGGCGAGGTCGTTTCCCGCTGCAGCCTCATCCTTGCGCTTTATGCACGGCCTCATTCTTCCGATTGCGCTGTCAACGAACATGCCCAGCTGATTGATGCCTTGAGCCGCGGCGATGCGGCCAAGGCCCGCCATCTTATGGATCACCATATCGGCGCGGTGCAGGAGCGCGCGCTGATCGAAAGGCGCGCAAACGGCGAACAGATGTTGCGCACTGTGCTCAACAGCTATGCGGCACGGCTCGCCACCGAAGGCAGCGTTTCATGACACAGGCCGCCGCCTCGCCGCAGACCACGCGCTTCGATGTCGCGGACCTTGCGCCGCGTGCCGTTTACAAGCTGCTGATTGGCACCGTGGTGCCCCGCCCCATTGCATGGGTGACAACTGTTGATCCTGACGGCCGGCTAAACGCCGCGCCCTACAGCTTTTTCAACTGTCTCTCCGCTGATCCGCCCATTTTGGCTCTGGGCGTCGAGAACTGGGCGGATATGCGCTTCAAGGACACCACGGCCAATATCCGTATGACCGAGGAATTTACGGTCAACATTGTCACGGACGCGCTGGCTGATGCCATGAATGTCACGGCCGTTCCCTTTGCTCCCGACATTGATGAGCTTGAAATGGCCGGCCTCACGGCCGCCGCAAGCACCCATGTCCGGCCGCCGCGCATCGCGGAAGCACCGGTCGCGTTTGAATGCCGCCGCCATGTCGGCATCGCGATCGGCAAATCACGCGAGATCGTGCTCGGACGCGTGCTAGCCATCCATATCCGCAGCGATATTGTCGATGCACAAAATCACCATGTCGATCAGCGCGCACTCGATGCGATCGGCCGCATGGGCGGGCATGGCTATTGCACGACCCGCGACCAGTTCGATCTGCCGACCATGTCAGTGACGGACTGGACCGCAGGCCGTATCCCTACCCGTTCCATTACAAGCAAACCCTGACACTCCCGGAGGAGAACGACAATGAAATCTGCATGGCTTACAGGCGTGGCGCTGATCGGCACCCTCGCCTTGTCCGCTCCCCTTGAAGCGAAAACCCTGAAGTGGTCGTCACAGGGCGATATCGCGACGCTCGACCCCTACGCGCACACGGAGAGCTTTACCTCCAATGTGCAGCATCACATCTACGATCCGCTGGTGCGCCGCAACCGCAAGCTGGAGATCGAGCCTGCGCTGGCGACGTCATGGAAAATCATAGAGCCAACGCGCTGGCGTTTTACACTCCGGCAGGGAGTCAAGTTTCACAATGGCAACGGTTTCAACGCCGATGACGTGGTGGCCTCGATTACCCGCCTGCTCGACCCTGCAGCGCGCGCGCGGGGCAATCTCGCCAATGTGGAACGGGCCGAAAAGGTTGACGATAACACCGTCGATTTCATCCTGAAGGGACCCTACCCGCTGCTGCTGAACGATTTGACCGGCATCTTCATCATGGACAAGGAGTGGCTGGAAGCGAACAACGCGCTGAAACCGGGCAACACTACCACTGGCGTTACCACTTTTGCATCGACAAATGCCAACGGCACAGGCCCGTTTAAGCTCGATAGTTACCGGCCCGATGTTGGCACCAATCTCCTGGTGAACGAAAATTGGTGGGACAAGGCGGAGCATAATCTCACCCGCATCGAATTCAAACCGATCAAGTCAGACGCCACCCGCGTTGCGGCGCTGCTGTCGGGCGAAATTGACATGATGGCGCCCGCGCCATTGCAGGATTTGCAACGCATTTCCGGCGCTGGCCTGAAGGTCGTCGAGGAGCCATCGCTGCGCGTGATTTTCCTCGGCTTGAACATGCGCCCTGAATTGCTGGCCATGCCCGGCCAGAAAAATCCGATGCTCGACAAGCGCGTGCGTCAGGCTATGGCGCAATCGATCGATCTCGATACGATTCAAAAGCGCATCATGCGCGGCAAGTCACGCAACATCGCGGCCATGGTCGCCCCTCCGGTGCCTGGGTATGACGCCGCCATCGATGTGCTGCCGAAATTCAGTCCCGATGACGCGAAGAAGATGCTGGCTGATGCCGGTTTCCCCAATGGCTTCAAGACGAAGCTCGATTGTCCCAATGACCGCTATATTGCCGATGAACAGATCTGCGTCGCCATCGCGGCGATGTGGAAGCGTGTCGGCATCGATGTCGACCTGAAAACAGAAACGCGTGCGACGTATTTTCCCCGGCAGGACAAGGGTGAAACCGATGTCTATATGCTGGGTTGGGCCACGCTACCGCCAATGGACGGCTACAGTGTGCTATCGGCCATTTTTGCCTCACGAAAGCCGGGAACAGCCTTCGGCGGCAATAACCCCAATGGCCTCTCCGACCCGCGCTTCGATGATTTGGCTGCCAAAGCCGGCGTCGAACTCGACGAGCCGAAGCGCCGCGCCATGCTGACAGAATCCTTCCGCATCGCCCGCGATGAGATGTACTTCATTCCCCTGCACCAGCAACCGGTGGCATGGGCGATGAAGTCGAGCATCGATGTGCCGCAATTCCCGGATGAGTATGTCCGGCTGTGGTTCGCGAAGGTTAATTAACAGGATGTTTCGCACCCTCGCCTCACGCTTCACGCAGGCGGTCCTGGTCATGCTGGTCGTGACCGCCTGCGCGTTTCTGATGTTCCGCTATGTTGGCGATCCGGTGAAGGTTTTGTCGCGCGAAGACGCAACGCAGGAGGAAAAAGCGGAGCTGACCCGTGCGCTCGGCCTCGACCAGCCGGTTATTACCCAATATGCGCGCTTTGTCGGGCGCGTCGTGCAAGGTGACCTCGGCGTGAGTTTTCGCAACCAGCGCCCTGTTGTACAACTTCTAGCGGAACGGCTGCCGGCAACACTAGAACTGGTGCTGGTGGCAACAGTTCTGTCGTTGAGCATTGGTATTCCACTCGGCGTCCTGTGCGCTCTCAAACCAAACGGCATCATGGCGCGGCTCGTACAAGCCGTGTCGCTCATCGGCGTATCAACACCAACATTCGTCACGGGCATCGTTCTGATCCTGATTTTTGCAGTCCGTCTCGGTTGGCTACCGTCGTTCGGACGTGGAGAGACCGTTGCAATCGGCGGCTGGCAGACCGGATTTCTCACCGCCAGTGGCTGGCGCTCGCTCATTTTGCCCGGCATCACGCTCGCGCTTTATCAGCTCACCCTCATCATGCGCCTTGTCCGCTCGGAG
>JBOFFO010000343.1:0-2093 GCA_051648665.1 Beijerinckiaceae bacterium
GGCATTGGCCTGCTGGTTGAAACAGCCTTCAATGTGATGATGCCGCTGGCGCTCAAATATCTCGTCGATGAGGTGTTTGAAGAAGGCGACCGCAGCCAGTTGATCTGGATTCTCGCGGTCCTCGGCATTGCCGGCCTGATCACATCCATCGTCGCCATCTGGTATGAATGGCAGGATGCGAAAGTCTCGTCCGCGATCACGGCGGACGTGCGCAAATCACTGTTCGATCATATCCAGACCCTGCCGCACAGCTTTTATGCGCGCACGAAGCGGGGCGAAGTGCTGTCGCGCTTTTCGAACGACATGGTCACCTTCGAGGAATCGGTGGTGCACTTCGCCAATTGGGGCGTGTTGCCAGCCCTGGAGCTGATGGCCGGCCTTGTGTTGCTGCTGGTGCTGAACTGGCAGCTCGGCCTCGTCGCCTGCCTGATTTTTCCGCTGCTGCTGATTGGTCCACGCCTGCTGACGCCGAAGGCGGTGGTGGCCAGTTATGAACTGAAGCGCTCGCAGGCCGGCGAATTGGCGGTGGTGCAGGAAAATATCGGCGCGCAAACCGTTGTGAAAGCCTTTTCGCTGCAGAAGATTTCACGCGGCTGGTTTTTTGCCCGCAACGATGCGCTGCGGCGCGGGCAGCAGCATTCGACTTTTCTCAACACGATGGTCGAGCGGTCCATCACCATTGGCGTGCTCTGGCTGCATTTGATCGTGCTCGCCATCGGTGCGTATCTGACATTCGAGGGTCATATCAGCGTCGGCACATTCGTCGCGTTTGAAAGCGTGTTCTGGGAAATCACCTACAATCTGACCCATGTGACGCAGTATATTCCGGTCGCGATCAATGCCTCAGGATCGGTCCGCCACATGAAGGATCTGCTCGAAGAGCCGCAGGTCATTACTGACAAGCCGGACGCGCATGCGTTGCCGCCGATCCAGAATGAAATCCGGTTCGACAATGTGTCGTTCTCCTATGGCGGTGACGAACGGCAATTGCGCAATTTCAGCCATGTCATCCCGGCTGGCAAAAGGGTCGCGATTGTCGGCCCATCCGGTGCTGGCAAGAGCACGATGATGAGCCTCGTGCTGCGGCTGCATGATCCGGTTGCCGGCAGCGTCACCATCGACGGGCACGATTTGCGCGATGTCACGCGCGATTCTCTGCTATCGCAGATTGCGGTGGTGTTTCAGGACAATGTGCTGTTCAACGTGTCGCTGCGCGAAAATATCCGGCTCGGCAATCCCGATGCCACCGATGCAGAGATTGAGGCGGCGGCCAAACAGGCGGAAATCGACAAGTTCATCCGGTCGCTCCCGCAGGGATATGACACGATTGTCGGCGAGCGCGGTGATACGCTGTCCGGCGGCCAGCGGCAGCGCATCGCGATTGCGCGCGCGCTCGTGCGCCAGCCGAAAATCCTGCTGCTCGATGAGGCGACCTCGGCGCTCGACCAGTCCACCGAAGCCTCGATCAATCGCACGCTGAAGAAAATCGGCAAGGGCCGCACGGTGCTGTTCATCACCCATCGCCTGACCTCCGTTGTCGATATGGACGAGATTATCGTGCTGGAGCGCGGCAAGCTCGTCGAACGCGGCACCCATGCGGAACTGATGGCCAGCGGCAAACTTTATAAAAAGCTGTGGCGCGACCAGATGCGCGAGCATGATGAGGACGAGGACTGATCACGCCGCGCCACGCGGCTTTTTCGGCATCGCCCTGAGTAGCTGGCGTCATCTGCTGATGGGTTTGGGCCTCATCATGCTGGCGGGTTGCGCGCGTTCCGTTGATGAATCGCAGGCGCGCGCCTGCCGCGCGGTGATCCCGGCGCTGCATGAGAACAGTGCAAGCCTCATCGTGACCCGCATCGCACCGGCGGATTCATCGCGCATCATCCGCATCGATTATCGCGCGCGCGCCACGACTGGCCCGGAGCGGGCACATTTCCTGATTTGCGGTTTTCCCAGCGACGGTCTGGGCCAGAAAAAAACCGAGATCGTCGCGCTGCGCACAGAACGCGGCACGGTGACTGGTGCTTCATTGTATTTCATGAAGCGGTTCTGGATTGATACGATGGAGGCAGAACTCGCATTGCCAGCAT
>JBOFFO010000344.1:0-2826 GCA_051648665.1 Beijerinckiaceae bacterium
TTCTGCATCCGGATATGATGCTCGGCACGGATAGCCATACGCCCATGATCAACGGCCTCGGCATTCTCGGCTGGGGCGTCGGCGGGCTTGAAGCGGAAGGTGCGTTTTTCGGTGTGCCGACGCTGTTGCGGATTCCGGAGGTGGTCGGCGTCAGGCTCACAGGGCGTTTGCCAGAGGGCTGTATGGCCACCGATCTGGCGCTGGTGGTGACGCAGCGCCTGCGCGCGCTGGGCGTGACCGGGGCTTTCGTTGAATTTTTCGGCCCCGGAGTCGCGACCCTGTCGGTTGGCGAGCGTGCGGCTGTCGCCAACATGGCGCCGGAATATGGCGCAACAACAGGGTTTTTTCCGCTCGATGAATCCGCTTGCCAGTATCTCGCTGGTCTTGGCCGGCCTGCGGAAGATATGGAGTGCGTGCGGTTGTATGCGCAAGCGGCGCAGTTCTGGTTTGATCCGCAGGCGGAACCGGTTTTCACGCGGCACATTGCCATCGATCTTGATGAAATCCGCCCATCGCTGGCGGGGCCGCGCCGCCCGCAGGACCGGCTCGACGCTGGCGCAACGCGCACTGCGTTCGATCCACCGTTGCGCCAGTGCGGCGATGGCCTTCCTGATGATGGCCTGCCGCCCGATGGAGCCGTAGCGATTGCGGCGATCACGAGCTGCACCAACACTTCGGACCTGCGCATGCTGGTCGCTGCCGGGCTGCTGGCGCGCAAAGCACAGGCGCGGGGCCTGCGCGTGCCGTCATGGGTGAAAACGTCACTGGCGCCGGGATCGCCGGCAGCGGGCCGCCAGCTTGCGCGCGCAGGTTTGATGCCAGCACTGGAAGCGCTCGGGTTTTCCATCGTCGGATATGGCTGCACGACCTGCATCGGCAATTCCGGCGCGTTGACGGAATCCTTGGTCACGGCGATGCAGGACAAGGCGCTGCGCGCGGTCGCGGTGCTGTCCGGCAACCGCAATTTTCCCGGCCGGGTGCATCCCGATCTGGAGCATGGTTTTCTTGCTTCTCCACCGCTTGTCATTGCCTTCGCGCTCGCGGGTACGGTCGATCTCGATATTCTCCATGATCCCATCGGCCACGACCGGGCAGGGCAGGCGGTGACGCTGTCGGACCTTTGGCCGTCGGGCGCCGAGATTGATGCCGTGCTGGCCGCTGCTGCCGATCCGTCCGCCTTTGCCGATGCCTACGACGAAGCGGCACGCAACCCGGCATGGCTCGCGCTCGATGCGCCGCAGGGTGCGCGCTTCCCGTGGGATGAGCGCTCGACCTATCTGCGCCGCCCCCCCTTTGTGCGCGCTGAACGGCTGGCCTTGCCGGACAGACCGGCGCGCGCGTTGCTCGTGCTCGGCAACGACATGACGACCGATCATATCTCGCCCGCCAACCAGATCAGGGCGGCGAGCGAAGCCGGGCTTCACATCATCGAACGCGGCGGCGATCCGGCCGACCTGAATGTGTTCGCTTCGCGACGGGGCAATTTCGAGGTGATGGTGCGTGGCGCGTTCACAAACCGTCTCGTGTTCAACCGGCTGGTGCTGGAGCAGCCGGCGGGCATGACGCGGCACATGCCGACCGGCGATATTCTGCCCCTGGTTGCGGCAAGTGCGCGTTATGCCAACGACGGTGTGCCGCTCGTGATCTGGGCTGGCGAGCGCTATGGCATGGGATCGTCGCGCGACTGGGCGGCCAAAGCGGTGGCGCTGCTTGGCGTGCGCGCCGTCATCGTGGAGAGTTTTGAGCGCATCCACCGCAGTAACCTGATCGGCATGGGCGTGCTGCCGCTGGTGCTGCCGGAGGGCGTGACAACAGAAAGTCTCGCCCTCTCTTCCGATGATCAGTTCATAATCGATTTCTCGTTCAGCGCTCTGGTGCAGCGCGGACCCATGCCTGTGACCATCATGCGCGGCTCCGGCGCGCGCGAGACCGTGCACACTGTCGCTGCGGTCGAAACCGAACTGGAAATCGCCTTGTTGCGAGCCGGTGGCATGATCCCGTTTGTGCTGGGCCGCATGCTGTCGCAGCAGGCGCCGCCACAAGGTCAGAGGCGGGCGTCATGAATCCGTCCGCAATCACTTTGCCGAACGGCGCCTGCGATTGCCACGTCCATCTGTTCGGGCCTTCCACGTATTATCCGTTTGCGGACGAGCGTATCTATACGCCGGGCGATGCGGACGAGGCGGCGCTGAATGCGCTGCATGCACGGTTGGGAATCGCGCGTGTCGTGCTGGTGCAGCCGAGCGTTTACGGGACGGATAACCGGCGGCTGTGCGACGGCTTGCAGAGGCTGGGTGAACGCGCCCGCGCTGTCGCAGTGATCGCCGATGATTGTGATGAAGCCACTTTGCGCATGCTGCACCGGCTGGGGGTGCGCGGTGTGCGGGTGAACCTTTCAACCTTTGGCATTTCCGATCCGGACGCGGCGTGGACACGGATTGAAGCGCAGGCGGCCCGCATCGCCGGGCTGGGGTGGCATGTGCAGGCATTGGTGAAAGCGTCTGTGGTGGCGCGGCTTGCTGATCGCATCGCACGCCTGCCATGTCCGCTGGTGCTCGACCATTTCGGGCAACCTGATCTGGCGCGCGGGGCTGCTGACGCTGACTTTCGCACGATTGTGGATGGGCTTCGCGCTGGTCATATCCACGTCAAACTTTCGGCTATGCAGCGGCGGACCGGGGCCGGGCGGCTGGCGCTCTTGCAGCCTTTCATCGCCGCGCTGGCAGACGCCAACCCGCGCGGCCTACTCTGGGGAACGGACTGGCCGCATACCGGCGGCGGGCGTGGTCTTGGCCACGAAACGGCGCGGCTTGTGACTGACATTGA
>JBOFFO010000345.1:0-2656 GCA_051648665.1 Beijerinckiaceae bacterium
AGCGATGCAATGGCGAATACAATGAGATATTTTGCAACCATAATGGGTCACGCCGCCGTCACATGGGTAAAGAGCGCTGACGCGTCAGGTTCTGCGGCACTGGTTGCAAATTCGGCGGCGGCATTGACGATCACCCGCACCGACGCATCAATCGCTTTCAGATCGGCCTCAGGCACTTTCCATTCCTCGAGAAGCCGCTTGCGGCTCTGGTCGATCGGGTCGCGGCCATCGCGTGCACGCTGCTCCCCTTCACGCCCTTTATATTTTGCCGGCTCGGCCATGGAGTGGCCACGATAACGCAACGTCTGCATTTCCAGAATGCGCGGCCCTTCTCCAGCCCGCGCGGCCGCCAGAGCCTTCAACCCGGCGGCATGGACGGCGCGGACATCCGTTCCATCCACGGTTTCGCCGGGAATGCCGATCCCTGCGCCGCGCTGCGCCAGAGGAATGACATCGGCGCTATCGGCACGATTGTTTTCGATGACGAAGACCAGCGGCAAACGGAAGCGCGCCGCCAGATTCATCGCTTCGCTCACCTGCCCCTGATCGGCAGCCCCATCGCCGAAATATGCCACCGTCACCGCGCTATCCCTGCGGTAAAGGCTCGCAAAAGCGAGACCTGCGCCGAGCGGCGCCTGTGCGCCAACAATCCCGTGGCCACCGAAGAAATTTCGGTCCGGCGCGAACAGATGCATCGAGCCGCCCTTGCCTCCAGCCAACCCAGCCTTGCGACCCGTCAGTTCCGCCATTACCGCATCGGGGGCAACGCCAGCGGCAAGCGCATGGCCATGGCAGCGATAGCTTGTGATCGACCGATCCCCGGGTTGCATCGCCATCTGCATGCCGGTCGCGATGGCCTCCTGCCCGATATAGAGGTGGCAATAGCCTGCGATGGCGCCCATGCCATAGAGCTGCCCGGCCTTCTCCTCGAACCGCCGGATCAGCAGCATGGCGCGGAAGGCCGCCAGTTCGGCTTCCTTGCCAAAGGTATCGTGAGAGGCAGTCGTTGCGGTCATCGGAATGGCCAAGCATGCTCAGGGGAAACAGGACGCAGGTTAGCGGCGGCCCGTGAGGCTGGCGAGCCATTTTTGCTGCAATGCAACGAAAGTGGGTGGTGCTGCGAAAAAATCAGGGTTTGCGCTGGGGCAGCAGGATCACAACGTCATGACGATGAACGCGGTTGAGCGTCTGGCGCACCCGTTCGTCGAGCAGGTCGCGATCCATCGCTTCCGGTTTGAATTGGGCAACGCGGCGTTCCCAATGGCTGCGCTCCAGCCGCAACCCTTCCAGTTCGGCGTTGATGCGCACGGCCTCTTCCCGGATTTCCTGCTTGGCATCGAGACCGCGCTGGCCTTGCTGCGCCTCGCTGACAAAAAACCATGCGCATCCGCCAGCGATGGCATAGAGCGCCAGCGGCACAAGAATTCTGCTAAATCTGCGACGGATGACCATGATTCCGAGGTTAATGAACTCTCACTAACGAAGCCTAAACAGAGCAGGCTTGGCCCACGCCAATGTGAAGAGCCGCCGTCGGCTTGTGATGTGCGACGGTCATGGCGATCCCCTACAAGGCGCAATCGCATTTTGAGGGAGGGACCCCATGCTGAACCGTCGTCTGGCTGCTCTTGCTTTCGTTGCCGCCACTGCGCTGCCACCTTTTGCCGTTGCCCGTGACGGGGTGAAATTCACGGACGCTGCCTTCCAGTCGGCTCAGGCGGCAGGCAAGCCGATTCTTGTTGAAGTGAGTGCGCCGTGGTGCCCGACCTGCAAGGCGCAGGCGCCGATCATCAACAGCCTGCTCGGCAAGCCTGAATATAAGGACGTGGTTCGTCTCAATGTCGATTTCGACAGCATGAAGGACACGCTGAAAGCCTTCAATGTGCAACGCCAGTCCACGCTGATTGTATTCAAGGGGAAAATGGAGGTTGGCCGTTCCACAGGCGATACCAATGCGGACAGCATCACCAACCTTGTGCGTAAATCGATTTGACTTCTGACGGAACGGGGCCGCGTCCATGATCGCCAGCACGGGTTTGGCATTTCTGGCAGGGATTTTATCGACATTGTCGCCCTGCGTTCTACCGTTGCTGCCGATTGTGCTTGGCGCGGCCACGTCTCAGCACCGATATGGCGTCGCCGCCCTCGCCGGCGGCCTCGCCATTTCCTTCACTGTCATAGGCCTTTTCATCGCGCTGATCGGATTTTCGATTGGTATTGATGCCGACTTGTTGCGCAAGGCCAGCGCGATCATGCTCATCATCATCGGCATGGTTATGGCGGTTCCGGCGATGCAGATGCGCTTTGCCGCTGCTGCGGGGCCGGTGTCTAATTGGGCTGAGACGCGCTTTGGCGGATTTTCCACCAATGGACTTGGCGGCCAGTTTGCGCTCGGGCTGTTGCTCGGCGCCGTCTGGACGCCCTGTGTAGGGCCGACATTGGGCGCGGCCTCTGTGCTGGCGTCTCAGGGGCGCGAGATCGGATCTGTTGCTGTTACAATGCTGGTGTTCGGCCTTGGTGCGGCTCTGCCGTTGCTCATTCTTGGCACCATATCGCGCGATGCTCTGATGCGTATGCGCGGCCGGTTGATGAATACAGGCGGTGCGTTGAAATCAGCACTCGGCATTTTTCTGGTTGTGGTCGGGCTTGCGATCCTCAC
>JBOFFO010000346.1:0-8694 GCA_051648665.1 Beijerinckiaceae bacterium
CACTTCGACGAAATTGCCGATTTTGGCTTTCGCGCCGATCTGCGCGCCCGGCCGCAGCCGCGCGTAAGGGCCAATACTTGCGCCTTCGGCAACCGCCGCCCCTTCCAGATGCGAAAAGGCATGAATGACCGCGCGATCCGCCACGGTCACGCCGGCACCAAACACCACATGCGGCTCGATCATCACGTCGCGGCCGATCACCGTGTCGTGGCAGAGATAGACGGTATCAGGCGCAATCATGGTGGCGCCGTTGCGCATCGCGGCTTCGCGCAGACGCTGCTGCATCAACGCTTCTGCCGCTGCGAGTTGCACGCGATCATTGACGCCGCGCACATCATCCTCAGATGTCGCGATGGCAGCCACGCGCAACCCTTTGCGGCGCGCCAATGCCGGCGCGTCCGTCAGATAATATTCTTTCTGGGCGTTGGCGTTGCCGATGCCATTGAGCAGATCGAGCGCCACGGAGCCAGCCATGGCCATCAGCCCGCCATTGCAGAAGGTAATGGCGCGTTCCGCAGCGGAGGCGTCCTTATGTTCGCGAATATCGGTGAGCTGGCCATCCTGCATGATGAAGCGGCCATAGCCAGTGGGATCCTTGGCCTCAAAGCCGACGCCGACCACGGCCGCGCCGTCCGCCAGGGCACGGCGCATCGCCAGCACCGTATCCGGCGAGACAAGCGGGGTATCCCCGAACAGGATAATCACATCATCCACCGGCTTAGCCAGCGCGGCCCGTGCGGCCAGCACCGCATGGGCCGTGCCCAGCCGTTCGGACTGGACGAAGATGCCAGCGTCAGGGGCAATACGGCGCACATCCTGCGCTACATCGTCCCGGTCCGGGCCGATCACTACGGCCAGATGCGCCACGCCAGCCGCCTGCGTGGCAGCCAAGACATGGCCGACGAGCGACCGGCCGGCCACCGCATGCAGCACCTTTGGCACAGCCGATTTCATCCGTGTGCCTTCGCCCGCGGCCAGCACAATCGCCAGCGCCGAGCGCCCCTTTATACCCTCGGTCATGGAATCTCCGGTCAGCCTTGGCCGCTATATAGCCATTCGACCCTAAAAAGGCATGAACCATTCGACGGCTGCCGCGCTTCTTGTGCATCTTTCCGAACCCATTCTTGGTGATAGAAGAGGCAGGCCCGGCGCATGTGCGGGCGATCACTGGACCCATTCATGAGTGTGAAGCCGGACCCGACCGGAGCCTTCAATCGCCGCGCGGTCGTTGCTGCTGGAATGGGCGCAGCCGCCGCGTTGGCCCTGCCCGATCTGTCGTGTCCTGCCTTTGCCCAGACTGCGCCGATGCTGCCAGCAGATGGGCAAAATTTTGAACCGGCCCGGCTGCTGGATTACGCCCGTGCGCTTGCCCGCCGTCCCTATGCAGCGCCCCCGACTGATGTGCCGGAACCTTTCTACTCCCTAAATGGCGAGCAGTATGGTCAATTGCGTGCCCGACCGCAGACGCGTCTTTATGCCGGGGAAGACCGGCCTGTGACCGTTGAACCCCTGCATCGCGGCTATGTCTTCCGGGAGCCGGTTGCGCTGTTCAGCGTTGAAGACGGCATGATCCGGCGCGTTCCTTATACGCCGGCCATGTTTGATTTTGGCCGGCTTATAGTGCCGCCAACCCTGCCCGACATGGGCCATTCGGGGTTGCGGCTGTTTGGCGACGTGATTGACGGAAAGGATCGCGAGGTCGCCGTCTTTCAGGGCGCAACATTCTTCAAGGCGCTGGCACGGGGGCAGAATTACGGCGTTATCGCACGGGCGCTGGCGATCAAGGTCGCGGAAGCGCGGGGCGAGGAATTTCCATTTTTCCGCGCTTTCTGGCTGGAGCGCCCGGCCCCATCGGCCACCGGCATCGTCGTGCATGGACTGATCGATTCGGAAAGCGCCACGGGCGTCATGCGCTCCACAATAAGGCCCGGCGATGCGACCATCATCGATTCTGAAATCACACTGTTCGCGCGTCAAATTATCGATCATTTCGGTATTGGCGCACTCTCCGCCACCTTTCTTTTTGGACCGGGCGACCGGCGCGGCGCCGATGATGTGCGGCCTGCCGTCTATGATGCTGGCGGGCTGCAACTGCTGCGCGGCAATGGCGAATGGGTCTGGCGGCCCTTCCGCAATCCCTCCACGTTGCAAATGTCTGTATTCGCCGACGAAAATCCGCGCGGCTTCGGCTTTTTGCAACGTGACCGCGACTTCGCCCTGTTTCAGGATGATGATGCGCGGCTTGAACGGCGGCCCAGCCTGTGGATCGAGCCGATCGGCGACTGGGGCGCCGGCGCGTTTCAACTTGTGGAAATTCCCAGCGATAGCGATGTTAATGACAACATCATCGGCTATTGGCGCCCACGCCAGCCACTCGCAGCCGGCTCGGAAATTACCTTCGCCTATCGTCAATTCTGGACTTGGCAACCGCCGGAGCGGCCATCTGTCGCTACAGTAACGCAGACCCGTGTGGGACGGGGCATAGCCGTGCGCCGTCGCCGCTTTATTGTCGATTTTCATGGCGAGACGCTGGGCGACTCGCGCACGGGAATGGAAATGTCGGTGGCGCTATCCTCCTCCGCCGGAACGATTTCCGGTCTACGTGTGCTACCCTATGCAGAGCGCAACACCTGCCGCGTGATGTTCGAACTGGATCCCGCTAGCGAAACCCTGTGCGAATTGCGCATGCAGTTGCAAGCGCGCAATCAAGCCATCAGCGAAACCTGGCTTTACAGATGGACCGCGCAATGAACCGGGCTGATGCGGCGCCTGCCGTGACCGTTCAGCCCGCACATCTGGCTATACAGGCAGAACCGGCTACACCGCCGGAGAACCGTCTGGAAATGCCAGCGCAAAATTTCCGCAAATGGAGCGCAGGCGAACGGCGGGCCCTTGTCAATCCGGCTGCGGCACGCCCGCCCTGGCTGACGCGCCTGTTCGTATTCGGCGGTGCGCTCGCGCTCACTGTCTATGGCGTGAAAGAGATGATTGCGGTCGTGTCGGTTGGACAGACGACCTTCCTGCAATATGTGTTGGTGGCGCTGTTCACGATCAATTTCTCTTGGATTGCGCTTGCCTTCACCAGTGCTGTTGCCGGCTTCGTCTATCTGATCACGCAACGCTTTCGCACTCCTGCGCGGGAGAATGCACCACTGACCAAGCGCACCGCGATCCTCATGCCGGTTTATAATGAAGAAACGGCGCGGGTTTTTGCCGCTGTTCAGGCGATCCGCGAATCCGTCGACGCGACTGGTCAGGGTGCTGCATACGATTATTTTGTCCTGTCGGATTCCACCAATGCCGATGCATGGGTGGCGGAAGAGCGGTCTTTTCTGCTGTTGCGCAACCGGCTGGGTGCAGACCACCGGCTTTATTACCGGCGGCGCCCGAAAAACAGCCATCGCAAGGCCGGCAATATCGCAGATTTCGTTACCCGGTGGGGTGGCGCCTACGATCACATGCTGGTGCTTGATGCCGATAGCTTAATGACGGGCGACTGCATCCTGCGTCTCACGCGCGCGATGGAAGCCGATCCGGATGCGGGCATCGTGCAATCACTGCCACTCATCATCAACCGCAACACCTTATTCGCGCGACTCCAACAGTTTGCAGCGCGGATTTATGGACCTGTAATCGCCACGGGCCTGTCCTTATGGTCAGGCACGCAGGGCAATTACTGGGGCCATAATGCGATCATCCGCACAAAAGCCTTTGCCGACCATGCAGGCCTGCCCGATCTCTCCGGCAAACCGCCATTTGGCGGGCATATTCTGAGCCATGACTTTGTCGAGGCGGCGCTGATTGTGCGCGCTGGTTACACGGTGACGATGTTGCCCGATGCAGAAGGCAGTTACGAGGAAAGCCCGCCGACGCTGATTGACCTCGCCATCCGCGACCGGCGCTGGTGCCAGGGCAACTTGCAACATTCCCGCGTCATCGGCGCGAAGGGCCTGCGCTTGGCGACGCGGCAGCATTTTGCCACCGGCATCATGGGCTATCTGGCCTCACCCTTCTGGCTGGCGCAACTCGTCATCGGCATCCTGCTCGTGTTGCAGACGAAATATATCCGGCCGGAATATTTCACCAATGAATTTGCGCTGTTTCCGGCATGGCCGCGCTTTGACCCGGAGCGTGCGCTGTCGCTTTTTGCGCTGACGATGGCGATCTTGCTGGCGCCGAAGCTGTTCGGCTTCCTGCTGGCGCTTACGAGTGCGCATCTGCGGAAAAGCAGTGGCGGCGTGGTGCGGCTGACGCTATCGACGGTGATCGAAGTCATCCTTTCGGCGATGTTCGCGCCGATCCTCATGCTGATTCAATCCGGCTCAGTGTTCCAGATTATCGCCGGGCGTGACACGGGCTGGAACCCGCAACGGCGCGGTGACGGATCGATTCCGCTGCCGGATATTGTGCGGCGGCATCGCAACCACACGCTGCTGGGGATTTTCACCGGTGCGGCGGCGTTTGCGATTTCCAGTTCGCTGTTCCTGTGGATGTCGCCCACCATTCTTGGCCTTGTGCTGGCAATTCCGTTGTCGGCGATCAGCGGCACGCTCGCTGCCGGTCTGGCGCTGAAGAAGCTCGGCCTGTTGCAGACGCCGGATGAATTTGCGCCACCCGCCATCGCCACGCGCGCCAATGCGCTGACGGCGGAGTTCGCCGCATACGGTTACGATGAAACCAATGCCATTGCCGCAATCCACGCGGACAGCGCCGCATTCGACGCCCATATCGGCATGCTGCCGCCACACAAGCCGCGCAAGCCCGGCGACATCGACCGCGACCGCGCTGTGACGGTGGCCAAACTCACTGATGCGCGCTCTGTGACAGACCTGCAAGACTGGCTGCATCCCAAAGAACAGATCGCACTGTTGCAGGACCGCGCCCTGTTGCACTGGCTGCAATCGCTGCCGGAAAAATAATTCTTATGCGCGCCGCCTAAACCAGCTCGACGCTGACGACGCCCTGGACGCTGCGCAATGCGCCGGAAATCTGCGGTGTCAGGCGATAATGGCCGGGCAGCCGCACCTCGACCTCGCGCTTACCGTTATCGACCAGTGCAACGACGGTAACATCGCCATCGCCCTTCTTGTCGAGACGGGCGAGCAGGCTCTGGATGGGGCAATTTTCCCGGACATAGATTTTGGCGCTGGCGGTCTGGTTCGCGGTGATCTTATCGAGCGGCTCCACATGCTGGATACGGACGCGCAGTTCATCGCCATCAAGACTTGCGTTGACTTGCAGCATCACCAGCGCACCATTGTCGAGCGCATCGCGATACTGGCCGAGTTTTTCAGCAAACAAGGTCGCTTCGTACTGGCCAGACGTATCCGATAACGTGATGATGCCGAGCTTGGCGCCGCTCTTGGTTTTTCGCTCCGCGCGCCCCAGCACGCTGGCCGCGAGACGGCCTGCCGTTGCGCCGGCGCGAACGGATTGCACAAACGCCGCATGGGTCTGGATATTGTGCCGCGCCAGCACGCGCGCATAATCATCAAGCGGATGGCCAGACAGGTAAAACCCGACGGCCTGATGCTCCTTCTGCAACCGCATCTGCGGCGTCCACGGCTCATGGTCTGGGATGCGGATCGCCTGCTCGCCGGAGAGGCCGAACATGTCGTTCTGCCCGCTCTGGCTTGCATCGGCTGACTGGTTGGCGATGCCAAGAATCTGATCGACCGCTGCGGTCGCCCGCGCCCGATCTTCCTCGATGCAATCGAGCGCGCCGGCCGCAATCAACGCCTCCAGCACGCGCTTGTTGATGAGGCGGGCGGAAATACGCTGCGCAAACTCCGCAAGGCTCTTGTAGGGTTTTTCGCCACGCTGTTCGACAATATGTTCGGCAGCCTGCCGACCCACGCCCTTGATCGCAGCAAGCGCATAGAAAATCACGCCGTCGCGCACATCGAAATCGACGCCGGACCCGTTGATCGACGGCTTTTCAACCCGCACACCAAGACGCTTCGCTTCCTGATGAAATTCCGAAACCTTGTCGAGATTGCCACTGTCCAGCGTCATTGAAGCGGCGAGAAATTCGACAGGATGATTGGCCTTGAGCCAGGCGGTCTGGTACGAAATCAGGGCATAGGCCGCCGCGTGGCTCTTGTTGAAGCCGTAATCGGCGAATTTTTCCAGCAGGTCGAAAATCTCTTTCGCCTTCGGCTCCGGCACCCCGCGCTCGACCGCGCCAGTGACAAAACGCGAACGCTGATTATCCATCTCCGCTTTGATTTTCTTGCCCATGGCGCGGCGCAGCAAATCCGCTTCACCAAGCGAATAGCCCGAAAGGATCTGGGCCGCCTGCATCACCTGTTCTTGATAAACGATGATGCCGTGGGTTTCCTCCAGAATGGGCTGCAGCAGCGGATGCAGATAATCCGGCTTTTCAAGCCCGGCCTTGCGGGCGCAATAAACCGGAATGTTGGCCATCGGGCCTGGCCGGTAGAGCGCCACCAGCGCGATGATGTCTTCCAGTCGGCTGGCGCGCATTTCTGCCAGGGCGCGGCGCATGCCCGCACTTTCTACCTGAAATATGCCGACGGTTTCACCACGGCCGAGAATGTCGTAGGTCTTGGGATCATCGAGCGGGATGCGCGTCAGATCGACAGTGACGCCACGCTTCTGCAACATCGTTACCGCTGTCTTCAGAACGGTGAGTGTCTTCAGGCCAAGAAAATCGAATTTCACGAGGCCTGCCGGCTCCACCCATTTCATGTTGAACTGGGTGACGGGCATCGTGGATTTCGGGTCGCGATACAGCGGCACCAGCTCATCAAGAGGCCGGTCTGCAATGACAATGCCGGCTGCGTGTGTTGAGGCGTGCCGGAACAACCCTTCGAGCTTTTGCGCGATGGTGAGCATGCGCCCGACCACCGGCTCCTCCTCTGCCGCCTGTTTCAGGCGCGGCTCTTCACCAATGGCCTGTTGCAATGTGACAGGCTTGGCAGGATTTTGCGGCACGAGTTTCGTCAGTCGGTCCACTTGCCCGTATGGCATTTCCAGTACGCGCCCGACATCGCGCATGACACCGCGTGCCAGCAATGTGCCGAAGGTGATGATCTGCGCGACGCGGCCCTGCCCATAGCGCTGCTGCACATAGCCAATCACCTCGTCGCGCCGGTCCTGACAGAAATCAATGTCGAAGTCGGGCATCGACACACGGTCAGGATTGAGAAAGCGCTCAAACAGCAGGCCAAAGCGCAGCGGATCAAGATCCGTGATGGTAAGCGAATAGGCGACGAGCGAACCGGCGCCAGAGCCGCGTCCCGGCCCAACGGGAATTTCCTGTTGCTTTGCCCACTGAATGAAATCGGCAACGATGAGAAAATAGCCGGGATATTTCATCCGGGTGATGACATCGAGTTCAAAGGTGAGGCGGTCGAAATAATCCTTTTCTGTGAGGTCGTGCGCCGGTCCATGAGCCGCCAGCCGCGCCCGCAAGCCCGCTTCCGCCTGCCGGCGCAATTCCTGCGCCTCGCTGTCCTCGCCCGCCTCCGGGCCGCTGGTGAATCGGGGTAGGATCGGCCCGCGCTTTTTCGGCCGATAGGCGCATCGCATCGCAATCTCGACACTGTTGGCCGTCGCCTCCGGCAGATCGGCAAACAGAGCCTGCATCTCCTTGCGCGAACGAAAATAATGATCAGGCGAAATGCGCCGCCGGTTGTCCTCGCTGACATAGCGCCCTTCAGCGATGCAGATCAGGGCGTCATGCGCCTCATGATCATCAGGCGTTGCGAAGTAAGCATCGTTGGTGGCGACGAGCGGCAGGCCCTTGCGGTAGGCAAGATCGAGGATCTGCGCTTCCCGCATGCGCTCATCCGCATCACCGGTGCGCTGGAGCTCAACATAGAGCCGCCGGTCAAAGGCGCGGGCCATATCGTCGAGCCATTGGTTGGCAAGCGCGGATTTTCCCGCCTGTAAAGCGCGATCCAGCGGGCCATTGCGCCCGCCCGTCAGCGCGATCAGGCCATCAGCGTGATCAGCCAGCAGGTCCCATGGCACATGCGGCTGATGGGCGTCGCCGGAATCGAGAAAGGCGCGGCTGCTGAGATGGAGCAGGTTGTTGTAGCCCGCTTCTGTCGCCGCGAGCAGCACGAGCGATGGCAGCGCTTCGGGCCGCGCATGACGCTCCTCCGCTACATTCGGAAAGGCGACCGAAAGCTGAATGCCGGCGATGGGCTGGATGCCCATGCCCGCCATCTTCTCGGCAAATTCCAGCGCCCCGAACAGATTGTTGGTGTCGGTGAGCGCCAGCGCCGGCATGGCGTCGGCCTTGGCGAGCTTCGCCAGTGTCGCAATCGGCAGCGCGCCTTCCAGCAGCGAGAAGGCGGAATGCACATGCAGGTGAACGAAGCCGACCTCTTCCAGCACCTTCGCCATGCCAACTCCTGCCCAGACGAATCCGTCCGCCTTTCTAGCCTGCGAAACGGTGATGCACAGCCTGTCGCAGCCGCCTCACACAGGCATCAGGCTGCCCGACACCAGACCGGCCCACAGGCTGACGGTGCCAACGAACAACGCCAGCGCCAACAATTCCATGACGTTTCTCACGATGATCAAGGCCATTTCTGCCTCCTTTTCTGCGATTGAGGGATTATGTTCTTGTTTTGTTCCTTTGTCGAGGATTGTCCTGCTCTGCTCTTCCTGTGGTCAGACTCTTGGTAAATGAATCTATACCGCCTCGATCAGGCCGTCGCG
>JBOFFO010000347.1:0-11958 GCA_051648665.1 Beijerinckiaceae bacterium
GGCGACAAGCGGATTATTCTCGTCGATGGCGTCTTCGCCGGTGCGATCAACCGTGTGCCGCAGGGCGACGATATCCGCTCTAACATGGTCAGGGGCGGCGCAGCGGAATCCACGCAGCTTTCCCCGCGCGAAGCCGAGATTTGCGAGCGTATCGGCCCTTACCTGAAAAAGATGGGCCTGCTGTTCACCGGCATCGACGTGATCGATGGCAACCTGACAGAAATCAATGTCACCTCGCCCACTGGCGTGCGGGCGATCAAGCGCGTGGGCGGGCCTGATCTGGCGGTGACGATCTGGGACGCGATTGAGAGGAAGATCGGCTGAAAATTCGCCGTCATGCCCGCACGTGTTGCGGGCATCCACGCCTAGCTTGCACTGAGGAAAGAAAGACGTGGATGGCCGGGACAAGCCCGGCCATGACGCGCGGCATTATCTGCGCGCTGTTATTACTTCCGCACAAAGGTCAAATAGGTCGGCACGCGGCCCTCGCGCAGCGCCTTCGCCTCGTAGCGCGTGCTTTTCCAGTTGTTCCAAGGCGTCAGCCAATCCGCAGCTCTTTCCGCCGTCCAGATAAAATCCGGTGAGCGCTGCACCCGCGCCAGCACCCAGGCCGCATAATCATCAATATCCGTGGCGAAGCGAAATTCGCCGCCCGGCTTGAGAATACGCGCCAGTTCCGCCAGCCGCTCATCGGAAACAAAGCGGCGCTTACGCTGGCGGCGCTTCGGCCACGGATCGGGATAGAGCAGATAAATCCGGTCGAGTGACCCATCCGGCAGACGTTCGATGAGATGAATGGCATCGCCGTCATACAGCCGGATATTGTCATGGCCCTGTTTGACGATTTCGCCGACGACGCGCGCCACGCCGTCGATATAGGCTTCGCAGCCGATGAAGCCTACATCGGGATTTTCCGCCGCGCGCTGCAACAGATGCTCGCCGCCGCCGAAGCCGATTTCCATCCACACCGCCGTCACCGTCTTGCCGAATAAAGCCGCCGGCGCTGCCAAGTCTGCTTCATCCGCGATGCGCAGCGCCGGCATCGCCTCGCTGAGCGCCGCCTCGCGCCCCTTGCGGAGCGTATGACTTTTGCGGCGGCCGAAGAAGGCGCGGCCATCATCGAAGGGCGGGTGTTGATTATCGGCAGTCATCGGGAAGGCATCATCTCACGACGGGCGGCTTGAAGTATCGGTGCATGAGCGCGGCAACCTGGCTGAAGGTCATTGACCGCGTGCTCCAGTTCGCATTCTCGGCATCGCTCTTTGAAAGTGCATCATGATTATCCCACCACGATCCGAAGATGTGGCGTTGGTTCTCATGATCGAAGGTGATGCGATAGCAGGGCTTGATACCTTTTCCTGTCACGCCGATCACGACAGCGGCATTCCCATGGTCCTTTTGGCATCGATACAGTCGCTGACTCACACCCGACATATAGTCCCTCTGATGCACAAGCGTGTGCCAAACGGTCGCAATTGTCGCGTCAGGGCTGAGCTTCGTCATTGCCGATCATCTCCAGAGGCGAGAACCGCCGCAGAACTGCATAACAAAAAAGGGGCCGCACGGCCCCTTTTTCGCAAGCAAAGATCAGAGCGCTTACGCGACCGCTTTCTTGATCGCATCGACGAGGTCGGTCTTTTCCCATGAGAAAGAACCATCCTTGCCGGCCTTGCGGCCGAAATGGCCATAGGCGGCGGACTTGGCATAGATCGGCTTGTTGAGGCCGAGCTGGGTGCGGATGCCGCGCGGGCTGAGGTCCATCACATCGGCCAGCGCTTTTTCGAGCTTGGCCTCATCGACTTTACCCGTGCCATGCAGATCCACATAGATCGACAGCGGCTTAGCGACGCCGATGGCGTAGGAGAGCTGGATGGTGCAGCGGTCCGCCAGCTTCGCGGCCACGACATTCTTGGCGAGATAGCGCGCTGCGTAAGCTGCGGAGCGGTCCACCTTGGTCGGGTCCTTGCCGGAGAACGCGCCGCCGCCATGGGGGGCTGCGCCGCCATAGGTATCGACGATGATCTTGCGGCCGGTGAGGCCGGCATCACCGTCCGGGCCGCCGATGACGAAGGCGCCGGTGGGGTTGACGTGCCACACCGTATCCTTGGTGATCCAGCCATCGGGCAGCGTGTCACGGATGATCGGCTCGACGATCTTCTGCACGTCCTTGGAGGTGAGCTTGGCGTCCATGTGCTGGGTCGAGAGCACGATCTGCGTCACGCCCACCGGCTTGCCGCCCTGATACTTGATCGTAACCTGGCTCTTGGCGTCCGGGCCGAGCACGCCGCAGCCGCGCTCGTTCTTCTTGCGGGCGGCGGTGAGATTTTCGAGAATCTTGTGGGCGTAGTAGATCGGGGCCGGCATCAGCTCCGGCGTTTCCCGGCAGGCATAACCGAACATGATGCCCTGATCGCCTGCGCCCTCGTCCTTGTTGCCGGAGGCGTCCACGCCCTGCGCGATGTGGGCAGACTGCGGATGCAGCAACACATCGATCTTTGCCTTCTTCCAGTGAAAACCGTCCTGCTCGTAACCGATGGCTTTGATGGCCTTGCGGGCGGCCGACTTCACTTTGCTCTTCATCGCCTTTTCATCGAGCGAAGTGCGGACCTCGCCGGCGATGACGACACGGTTGGTGGTCGCCAGCGTTTCGCAAGCGACGCGGACCTGGGCCGCATCCATGCCGGCCTTGGCCGCTTCCTTGAAAAACAGGTCCACAACCTCGTCGGAAATACGGTCGCAAACCTTGTCCGGGTGCCCTTCCGACACGGATTCGCTGGTGAAGAGATAGTCCTGACGGGCCATGAAAAACATCTCCGGAAAAACGCAGCCGCCGCGCAGCCGCCAAACAGATGGCGCGGCTTGTGGCAGGCTCGTCAGCGCCGGTCAAGGTTCGCCGAACAAATTTCCGGTAAAACGGACGCAGAGATGCGGTTATGACAATAAATCTGGCTCATCACCGGCAATGCTGGTGACCAGCTCGACAATTTTACGGCGAACGCGCCCGTCGCGGATACGCACAAAGGCGCGATTGAGCTGAACGCCTTCACTGGTGGAAAGAAAATCAGCGACATAGGCCGTTCCCGGCGCCTCCCCGAACCCAGCCGCCTGCTCGGCCGGCATCGCGTCCTGCGGCGCGCCATCGAAGAAGAATTCAACCGGTACGCCAAGCACCATCGCAATCTGCTGGAGGCGGCTGGCGCCGATGCGATTGGTGCCCTTTTCGTATTTCTGCACTTGCTGGAAGGTGAGACCCAGCGCCTCGCCCAGTTTTTCCTGGCTCATGCCAATCAGCATGCGCCGCATGCGGACACGGCTACCGACGTGGCGATCAATCGGGTTGGGAACTTTTTTCTGCATCGGCAGGCTCGGTATCGGACGCGTGACCGGCGGGCTACGCCGGGTTGCGCCCGGCCCGGCGACGGCGGCGAAGCACAACTGCCAACGAGAATAACACCATCATAGCGGGAATACTATCCCCCAGACGCGCATAAAGTGTAGGCCCTGTTGCAACCGGAAGCGGGCCATCGATCACCCCCTCAATGCCAAGTCCCAATGTGCGGACAGGCCGCCCATAACTGTCGAAAATGCCGGAAATACCGGAGTTTGCCGCGCGCACCAGCGGCATTCCCTCTTCAATGGCGCGCATCCTGGCCTGCGCCAGGTGCTGGTGCGGGCCGATGGTTTCGCCAAACCACGCATCATTCGTCACGTTCAGCAACAAACCGGCGCGTGCGCCCGGCGGCACAACCGCGCCGGGAAAGATCGCTTCATAGCAAATGAGCGGAGAGACGGGCGGCAGTCCACCAATGTTCATGGGGCCGGCATGGCGCTTTCCCGGCTCGAAACCGCCGGGGATGTGCACGAACTGCCGGATGCCGAGACGGTCGAAGAGGCCGCGCAGCGGCAGATATTCACCGAACGGGACGAGGTGCGTCTTGTCATAACTGCCGCGCACGACGCCATCATCGTCAACCACCTGCAGGGCATTATAGAACCGGGCTTGCCGTTCGCCGGGCAATGGCTCCTCGGCGCGGGCCGCACCGGTAATCAAGGTGACGCCGACCGGCAGCAGCGCGGCAATGTCCGACAGCGCCTTGCGGTCCCGGTCGAGGATAAAGGGGAATGGCGATTCCGGCCAGATCAGATGGGTCGCACTGCCGACGCCGGACGTCGACGGCGATGTCGCCCGGTCCGACAGCGCCAGATAGCGGGCCATGATCGCATCGCGGTTCTCGGGGCGGAACTTGGCGTCCTGCGGCAGATTGGGCTGCATGATCCGCAACGCCACCTTCGGCACTGTGGCGGTTGGCCCTGACGGGATGCGCCAGGCACCATAGGCCACCAGCGCGGCAAGAGCAGTGGCTGACAGCGCGAAGGGGCGAATGGAGCGGCCGTCGGTCGCCTGTGTGCCAAGCAAAGCCGGGGTGCTGAGAGTCGCCACCGCGATGAATGTCAGGCCATACAGCCCGACAAGGGCAGCCGTCTGATCTGTCATCGGCGCAGACCCGAGCGACAGGCCAAAACTGTTCCAGGGAAAGCCCGTCAGCACATGGCCGCGCAGCCAATCCACCACGGTCATGGCGGCGGCAAAAGAGAGGATGCGCGTCTGGTCCTGCGGCCACAGCAGCCGCGCCAGCCCGAAGCCAAGGGCATGGAACAGCGCCAGCCCGGCTGGCAGGCCGACCACGCCCAGTGGCATGAGAATGGCAAACTTGTCGGCCTCAACCAGAAAGGCCGCTCCGAGCCACCACAGCCCGGCCAGAAAATAACCGAACCCAAACCACCAGCCCGTGACGGCTGCGGCCCACCATGTCCCTAGCTGCAAACGGCCTGTTGAGGCCCGCGCGCCGTCGATGAGCCAGACCGCCACGGAAAAAGACATGGCGAGCACTGGCCAGACCGAGAAAGGCGGCATGGCCAGCGCGCCGACAGCGCCAGCCGCAAAGGCCAGCAGGCGGCGGGACCACCCCCAGCTTAACATCACGCGGTTGGCGAGGGCGGACATCATGGGCGGCGTATAGCGGGCTTGGGCAAAGGAGCGGAATCCGAATCACCGCGCAAGCACGGATTATGTTGGATGCCCTTCCGGCGCGTCATTGTCATCCGGGCCGCGTGTGTCCGGCTTGAGACGGCGGCGGCTGCGCTCCGGCTCCGGCTTGCGACGGCGCAGGCGGATGCGTTTGACCCGGCGCGGATCGGCTTCGACAATCTCGAATTCGATATCCTCTGGGCCACGGATAATTTCACCGCGCACTGGCACACGGCCGGCCAGAACGAGGATCAGGCCGGACAGGGTATCGACATCCTGCCCTGCTTCGCCTGCAACATCAGCGCCAAAGGCTTCCTGCACCTCATCAAGCGTCACGCGGCCGTCAGCGATAAACACGCCTTCGCGTTCCGGACGGATGCCCGGCCCTTCGGTCTCATCATGCTCATCCTCGATGTCGCCGACGATGACCTCGACCAGATCTTCAATCGACACGAGGCCTTCGGTGCCGCCATATTCGTCAATCACAAGCGCCATATGCGTGCGCGACGCCTGCATTTTCACCAGCAGATCAATCGCTGGCATGGAGGCGGGCACGAACAGCACGGGACGAAATAATTTTGCATCCGCCAGCGGCAGCGCCAGATCGGCGCGGGCCAGCGAAACAGAGGCTTCGCCGGCTTCATCCGCCCCACTGTCAGACACCGCTGCCGCTGCAATAAAATTCATGAAATCACGGATGTGAATCATGCCGCGCGGATCATCGAGCGTTTCAGAATAAACCGGCAACCGGGAATGGCCGGCGGAACGGAATGCTTTCAGCGCATCGGCAAAGGTCACATCGATGTTGATCGCGATAATATCGGCCCGCGGCACCATGACATCACCGACCTTAACCTGCCGGAGTGCGAGCACATTGCGCAGCATTGCCCGTTCGAGCGGTGAAATATCCGCTTCCGACGCTGACTTATCGAGGGCTTCTTCAAGTTCCTGCCGCTGCGTGCTGGCATCGCCAAGGCGCAGCCATGTGCGCAGCTTTGCCAGCATCGCACCGCGCGGCGGCGCTTCCGGATCGTTGCGTAAACTGGAGTCGTCGCTCATCGTGCGCCGCCCCGCTGGCGTACGACCGCGCGCAACGGAGCGTCCTCATTATCCTGCGCATAGGGATCGGCAACGCCGATCTCAGCCAGGATCAACCGTTCCAGCGATTCCATCTCCGCTGCATCCTCATCCGTCTCGTGATCATATCCCAGCAAATGCAAGACGCCATGCACGACCATGTGGCGCAGATGATCAGCGGCACTCTTGCCTTCCTCCATCGCCTCGCGAAATACCGTTTCCCGTGCGATGATAATATCGCCAAGCATCGGCGTCGTGCTGATCCGCTCTGCGTCGACCGCTGGAAAAGACAGCACGTTGGTCGGCTTGTCCTTGCTGCGCCACTGCGCATTCAAGGTGCGGATCGCCGCATCATCAGCGAGCAGCACGGCAATTTCGGCCTCAGCGCGGAGAGCGAGACCGCTGCGCCGCGCCGCAAGAAGCCCGGCTTGCTGCACCACCGTTTCAACGCCGTCGATCTGACGCCATTGCTCATCCTCAATGACCACATCAACGACGGGCATCACATCGACCCTTGCGGGCCGCGCAAGCCACGCTTCGATAACAGACGGCCAACCGCGCCATTGTCCGGCGGCGCCAATTCATGCGCCTGCGCATCAGCGCGCGCGGCCTGTTCATAAGCGGTGACAATGCGACGGACGAGATCGTGGCGCACCACATCCCCTTCGCGGAACGGCGCGAAGCCGATGCCTTCCACACCCTGCAACAGACGCACCGCCTCGATCAGGCCTGACTTCTGGCCTGGCGGCAAATCAATCTGCGTCGGATCGCCGGTGATGATCATGCGCGAGCCTTCACCGAGGCGCGTCAAAAACATCTTCATCTGCATCGGCGTGCAGTTCTGCGCCTCATCGAGCAAAATGACCGATTTGGAGAGCGTCCGCCCACGCATGAAGGCAAGCGGCGCAATTTCGATCATGTCGGTCTGCAGGCCGCGCTCGACATGGCGCGCCTCCATGAAATCAAACAGCGCATCATAGATAGGACGGAGATAGGGATCGACCTTCTCTTTCATATCGCCGGGCAGGAAGCCGAGACGTTCGCCCGCTTCCACAGCCGGCCGCGACAGGATCATCCGGTCAACCACGCCCTGCTCCAGCAGCGCGACCGCATGACCGACCGCCAGCCAGGTTTTGCCGGTGCCCGCCGGTCCTTCGGCAAATACGAGTTCGTAGCGGCGCAGCGCGCGCAAATACACATCTTGCGCCGCATTGCGCGCACGCACGGGACCGCGCTTGCGCGTCGCGACCTGCTCGAAATTACTGCGACCTGGCGCCGGTGTCTCCGCCTGCGGGAACAGCGTGCCCTGCAACGCGATTTCCTGAATCACGCCATCAACATCGCCGGCCACAATATCTTCACCCCGGCGCGCGCGGGCATATAATTCTTCCAGCACGCGCCGCGCACGCTCAGCCAGATCAGCAGCGCCTTTCAACACGACATGGTTGCCGTTGGCGTTAGCCGTTATTCCGAGCCGGCGTTCCAGATGCGCGAGGTTCTGATCGTAAAGGCCGAACACTTTGCTTGCGAGACGGTTGTCATCGAATGCGAGAACAATTTCCGCCGTTTCATGCAGTCCGCTGCGCTGCGGCACACCGCCACGAATATCAGGCCGTGCGGGATTGCGTTCCTTCATGCGGCGTGCGCCTCCGCGTCCACGAGTTGGCCAAACAGGGAATGACTCGACATTTCATCAATGCGCACGCGCGCAATCTTGCCGACGAGATTGGCGCGGCTCTGGACGACGATGGCCTGCAGCCACGGCGAACGGCCAACCATCTGCCCGTCATAACGCCCGGGCTTGTCGAACAGCACATCGCACGTCCTGCCAACCATGCTGCGGTTGAAGGCAACGCGCTGCTCTTCCAGCAAAGCCTGAAGCGCGTGTAGCCGGGAGGTTTTCACCGTTTCTTCGATCTGCCCGCCCATCGTCGCTGCCGGTGTGCCGGGCCGCGCCGAATATTTGAAGGAAAAGGCGCTAGCAAAATTCACATCGCGGATGAGCTGCATCGTCGCTTCGAAATCAGCATCACTTTCGCCGGGGAAGCCGACAATAAAATCCGAAGACAGCGCAATGTCAGGCCGGGCCGTCCGCACACGGTCGATGATACGGCGATAATCGTCAGCGGTGTGCTTGCGGTTCATTGCATCAAGTATGGCGTCAGACCCGGACTGCACCGGCAGATGCAGAAACGGCATGACGAATGGCATATCGCGGTGGGCTGCGATCAGCGTGTCATCCATGTCACGCGGGTGGCTGGTCGTATAACGGATACGCGCAATGCCCGGCACGCTTGCGATCCGCTCGAACAGTTGCGCCAACGTGACGGCGCGACCCTTTTCATCGACGCCATGATAGCCATTGACGTTCTGGCCGATCAGCGTCACTTCGCGCACACCACCCTGCGCCAGCGTCTCGATCTCGCCGAGGATCTGCGCCACGGGACGCGAGACTTCGGCGCCGCGCGTGTAGGGCACGACGCAGAAGGTGCAGAATTTGTCGCAACCCTCCTGCACCGTTACAAAAGCCGACACGCCGCGCGCAGAAATCACTTTTCGCGATGGCGCTGGCAGATGGTTGAATTTGTCATCAGCCGGGAAATCCGTATCGACCACGCCCGGTTTCTGGCGCGCGCGGGCCAGCAAATCCGGCAGGCGGTGATAGCTCTGCGGCCCGACAACAAGATCGACATAACCCGCGCGGCGGGTGATCTCCGCCCCTTCCGCCTGTGCGACACAGCCGGCAACGACCACTGCGGTCTCCCGACCTTCCGCCGCCCGCGCATCCTTCAACTCACGGACGCGGCCCAATTCGGAATAGACCTTCTCGACTGCCTTTTCGCGGATATGGCAGGTGTTGAGGATGATGACATCCGCCTCGTCCATCGCGGCGGTTTCGGTAAACCCTTCCGGCGCCAGCGCGTCCGACATGCGCGCGGCGTCATAGACATTCATCTGGCAGCCATAGGCCTTGACGAAGAGTTTGCGGGCCGGCGGCGCAGAAGCGGGCCTGTCCGCCTCGCCAAGCTCCGGGGCGGGCCGGGTGGTTGTGGAATCCATGCCTGTCTTTACGCGGTCAGCGTTGAATTGAGAATAGGCGGCGTACGGCCCTGCCGCAGGGCGGCGTAGGTTTCTCGCACCTCCTGCTCGATCGCACGCGTCGCGGCCTTGCGGTCATGGTGCGGGCCAAGGGCATGGTGCGCGCCCCAATGCAGCCGCGCCTCGACAGGTCCGCCGCGCAGCCGCGCCATGAGGTGCGGCGCGAGTTCCATGTCGCCATGCCAGGCAATATCCGGCAGGTCGCGCCGGGAGAGAGGCAGCCCGTCGCGGCGGACATAGGCGACGGTCAGCGCCTGCAACGGCATAGTATCCCTGTCGCCTGCTGCGCTGGCTGCCGCCTGCGCAGCCCCGACGAGGGCGGACCGAAACGGCAGAATGCGCTGGCCGTCATTCGTTGTGCCTTCTGCGAACAGCACAAGCGCACCGCCTTCCGCCAGCCGCTGCGCCATCCCCTGCGCGGCCTGACCGGCGGCCGTGCGCCGGGTGCGGTCAACAAAGACAGTCCGCTGCAAACGGGCCAGGTTGCCAAAGATCGGCCAGCTCTCAACATCGGATTTTGCGACGAAGGACACCGGCCGGGATGCGCCGATCACGCAGATGTCGATCCATGACAGATGATTGGCGACAATCAGGACAGGCCCGGCCGGAGGCGGCGTTCCGGTTTCGGTGATCCGCACGGATAGCGCCCGCAGCGCGGCACGGTGAAATCGCATCGGGATTGTTGCCGCTCGCGCATCTCCGGCCCTGAGAGCCAAGCGCTGTGCCGGATAAAGAGCGGCAAAGGTCACGCCCAGGCCGGCGATCTTGATATAGGCGCGAAAGGCCCCCATGCGACTCATGCAGTTAGCCGGCGTCCTTTTTAGAAACAGAGATCCGTTCCGCGTAGAGTTCGAGCTTGTGGCCAACCAGGCGGTAGCCGAGACGCGCGGCAATTTTCTGTTGTAGAATTTCGATCTCAGGGGATTGAAATTCAATGACTTGCCCGGTTGCGATGTCAATCAGATGATCATGGTGCTTTGCCGGCGTTGTTTCATATCTGGCCCGGCCATCCTGAAAGGCATGCCGTTCGATGACACCGATGTCCTCGAACAGTTTGACTGTGCGATAGACGGTTGCCAGCGAAATACGGCTATCGGCAGCGCTGGCCCGGCGGTGCAGCTCCGGCACATCGGGATGATCCTGTGCTTCCGAGACGACGCGTGCGATCACCAGCCGCTGCCCGGTGATCCGCAGACCCCGGTCCCGGCACAGCCGTTCGATGCTCTCAAGGCGCTGGCTCATGAGCCCTCAGGCGTTGGATTCGGCGGTTTATAGGCAATCGGGGCGTCTGCGCCAACGCTGCCCTGGGATGCCCAAATCCAGGACTCACGTCAGGCTGCGCCGCATCACCACAGCGTTGGCGGTCGAGCCATCGGCACGGCGGTAATAGGATTTGCGCTGCCCAACGGCCTGAAACCCCTGACGGCGATAGAGCGCCAGAGCGGGTGCATTGTTCTCGTCCACCTCCAAAAAGAGCGCGGCCATGCCCGCGCCAGCCAGTGCGCCGAGATGGTGGGCCAGAAGCTGGCCGGCAATGCCCCGGCCATGCCGGGCGCGGCGGACGGCAATCGAGAGGATTTCCGCTTCATCCCCCGCCATCCGGCTCAGCACAAACCCATCGAGTGTGCCGGGCCATCCTTGAGAAACCGCCCCATGCCCAAGACAGGTGCGATCAGCCAGCAGGGCCTCGACCTCCGCCGTGCCCCAGCCCCGGGCAAAGCCTTCGCTATGGATTGAGGCGACCTGGCGGGCATTGTCAGGTTTCAGCGCTGCAATGGCGACCCCACGGTCGCGCCACGGCCACATCGACAGGACTCACGAGGCAGGGGCCATCGGCAACGCCTTGCGCGATGGTTTGGCGTCAGCAGCCTTGAGATAGAGCGGGCGGGCCGGCTGATCGGCGGGGCTGGCCAGCGCACCAAGACGCGCAATCCAGACAATCGCTGCTGCTGCCGGCGCGTCGACCACCACGGCATCAATCCCTATGGTCCATGCCTCAACAGCAAGACGCGGCGCGCCTGAGCCGACGAGCCGGACGGGGCCGGAGCCCATCATGCGCGCGGCTTCCTTGGCCGCGATCTGGCGCGGATTGAGGATGCTGCGCCCGGAGGCCGTCAGCAGCTGCAAATAGATATCGCCGTGGCGCGCATCGATGGCCGCCGCGACCGCCGTGCCTTCGCCAGCCGCAATCAAAGGGGCGGCCAGCGCGCCGAGTGTGGAAATGCCGACCACCGGCTTCTGCGCCGCAAAGCCGATGGCGTTGGCTGCAGACAGGCCAACGCGCACACCGGTGTAGCTACCAGGGCCTGTTGTAACGGCAACCCGGTCAATCACTGCAAACCCGCCATCGACTTGTGCCATAACCCGTTCGATCATCGGGATCAGTGCTTCGGCATGGCCCTTGTCCATGGCAGCCGTTTCCTGCGCCATCACCGTGCCAGACCCGGCCTCGTACACACAGACCGCGCAGGCCCCCAGGGCCGTATCAATCGCCAAGACGCGCAAGATCAGCCCTTTCAGCCAGACGGATCAGACCGCCTGAACCTCCCGCACTTCCGGCAGGAAATGCCGCAGCAGGTTCTGGATGCCATGCTTCAGCGTCGCTGTGGAAGAGGGGCAGCCGGCGCAGGCGCCTTTCATGGCGAGATAGACAATACCGTCCTTGAAGCCGCGGAAGGTGATGTCGCCGCCGTCGCCGGCAACGGCCGGGCGGATACGGGTTTCCAGCAACTCCTTGATGGTCTCGACGGTCT
>JBOFFO010000348.1:0-1672 GCA_051648665.1 Beijerinckiaceae bacterium
CGGCTCGACGGGCCGGTGCGCGGCAACGGTAAAATTATTCAGGAACTCGAAGGTGATTTTCGCGGCGCGGGCTGGAACGTCATCAAGGTGGTCTGGGGGTCCGGCTGGGACGAATTGCTGGCGAAGGACACACACGGCAAATTGCGCCAGTTGATGGAAGAATGCGTTGATGGCGAATATCAGGATTTCAAATCCAAGAATGGCGCCTATATCCGCGAAAAATTCTTTGGCCGTTATCCGGAAACGGCTGCGATGGTGGCGGACTGGAGCGATGACCAGATCTGGAAGCTGACGCGCGGCGGCCATGACCCGCGCAAGATCTACGCCGCCTATCACGCGGCCCAGCATGCCAATGGCAAGCCGACCTGCATTCTTGCCAAGACCGTGAAGGGTTATGGCATGGGCGAGGCGGGCGAAGGCCAGATGATCACCCATCAGCAGAAAAAGATGGGCGAGAACGCGCTCAGGCAGTTCCGCGACCGCTTCAATATCCCGCTCACCGACGCGCAGATCACGGAAATGCCCTTCATCAAATTCGAGAAGGGTTCGCCGGAAGAGCGCTATCTGCATGAGCGCCGCAAAGCACTTGGCGGCTACCTGCCGCAGCGCCGTCAAAAAACCAGCGATGAACTGATCGTGCCGCCGCTCTCGGCGTTTGAGGCACAACTCAAAGGCACAGGCGACCGCGAAATTTCGACGACGATGGCGTTCGTGCGCCTGCTCAACACGCTGCTGCGCGACAAGTCGCTCGGCAAGCGCGTGGTGCCGATCGTGCCCGACGAAAGCCGGACCTTCGGCATGGAGGGCATGTTCCGCCAATACGGGATTTTTTCGCAGGTCGGCCAGCTCTACCGCCCGCAGGATGCAGATACGCTCTCCTATTACAAGGAAGACAAATCCGGCCAGATGCTGCAGGAAGGCATCAATGAAGCCGGCGCGATGGCCTCATGGATTGCGGCGGCGACGAGCTATTCGACCTCGAATGTGCCGATGATCCCGTTCTATATTTATTATTCCATGTTCGGCTTCCAGCGCATCGGCGATCTGGCGTGGGCAGCGGGCGACATGCGGGCGCGCGGCTTCCTGCTCGGCGGCACATCGGGCCGCACCACGCTGAACGGCGAAGGGCTGCAGCATGAGGATGGCCACAGCCATATCATTTCTGCGACGATCCCCAACTGCATCAGCTATGACCCGACCTATTCCTATGAAGTCGCGGTGATCGTGCAGAACGGATTGCAGCGGATGATCGCAAACCAGGAGGATGTGTATTATTACATCACCCTCCTGAACGAGAATTACGTCCACCCCGATATGCCCGCTGGCGCCGAGGAAGGCATCATCAAGGGCATGTATCTGCTGCGCGAGGGCAAAGGCAAGAAGGGCGCGCCGCGCGTGCAGATGATGGGATCGGGCGCGATCCTGCGCGAGGTGATCGCCGGAGCCGAACAGCTTGAAAATGATTTCGGCGTCGCCTGCGACATCTGGAGCGTGACGAGCTTCACCGAATTGCGCCGCGAGGCAGAGGCGTGCGACCGCTGGAATATGCTGCACCCGCTGGAAAAGCCGCGCGTGCCTTACGTGCAGCAATGCATCCAGTCGCGCGGCGATACACCGGTCGTGGCCTCGACCGACTACATGAAAATGTTTGCCGAGCAGGTGCGGCCCTTCA
>JBOFFO010000349.1:0-8770 GCA_051648665.1 Beijerinckiaceae bacterium
TCGCCGGAACGGTCACGGGCTTGAGGCTGTTCCTGCTCGCCATCGGATGCAGTATCGTCAGGCGAAATGGTGACGCCTTCGTGCGGCGCGTCTTCTTCGCGGATGTCTGTGCGGTGATCGCTGTGACCATCAGCATCAAACGGCTGGGAAGAAACATCGGCAGCGTCTGGGGCTGCGTCAGCGCTGTCGCCAGTCGCCTGAATATCCAGTTCCGGCTGCGCGCTGGCCTCGGCGATCATTTCCGCCGCCGCTGTGTCGTCGGCTGCGTCCAGGCTTTCGGTTTCGCCGTCGCTGACGATGGCTGACCTGGCGACATCGTCACCGGCATTGCGGTCGCGGCGGCGGCGCTTGCCGCGCTCGTCATACCGCTTCTGGGAATCCTTCGCGGCGCGCTCCTCTTCCTCCAGCAATGCAATGCGGTCGGCCGTCGGAATCTGGTAATAGTCGGGATGAATTTCGGAGAAGGCGAGGAAGCCGTGGCGGTTGCCGCCATATTCGATAAAGGCCGCCTGCAAGGACGGCTCAACGCGCGTCACTTTTGCGAGATAAATGTTGCCGCGCAGCGGCTTGCGCGAGGCCGATTCAAAATCGAATTCCTCAACCCGGTTGCCACGCACGACGACGACCCGGGTTTCTTCCGGGTGCGTTGCGTCGATCAGCATCTTGTTGGGGGATTTTGAATTTTGCCGGTTATGCGGCTTGCCCGTGGACATGGCGAACCCTTCTCAGGGCGCGCGCCAAGCTCAACTCCGCAATCGTCAGGTACAGCCTCATGGTTCGCCTCCGCCAGACAGCGGCGGGCAAAATGGCCCATGAACAGATGCAAGCAACAAAGGGTGGAACAGCTCGGCGGCGCAGTTGAATGAAAGCAACAAAGCGCTGCTGGTTGATGGGATGGGGGCCGCCCAGGCTGGCGATGCGCAGCGGCAACCGGACTTCGCGGAAGGCGAACCTGCCGCAAATCCTCTGTCGCACAGCATCTTCATGCCTGATGTCATCGGCACCTCGAACAAAGCCGGGGGTGGCTCTGGTGGCGGACCGGCGCGAAACAACAGGCGCGGCCCATTTTGTGACGGCTTGCGCGAAGTCTGACCCGGCGAACGTGCGCTGCACATGCGGGGGGACTCGGTCGCCAGAACCGGCCTCTGATGCATACAGACCGGGAACTGGTTTTGGCAAGGGGCAACCTCAGGAGGGCATGCCAAGGGCCGGCCTGCGTGGATCCGCTAAAGCCCTGCTGCGCCCGATGCCAACGGCGTCAAAGCCGAAAGCCAGATCAACTTGCCGGCGGACAACGCCTTCGCTGCCTTTCAAACCGCCGGACAAAGGCTTATCAGTCAGAGTTCATTAACCATCCCGCCGCTTACTGGCGCTGATCGCGCCTTCGCCACCGCGCCCTGACCCCTATAGACCGGATGAACCGCAGCACCTTTTTTCACATCAGTCTGACAGGCGGATGGCTGTGTTTGGCGGTCGCGCTTTGTCTTGCGCCGGTTGATGCGGCGGCCCGCAAGCTGGCGCAATCGACGCCCATCGTCGCGCCTGCGCCGGCTCAGCCGCTCCCAGTCGCCATTGATGTGGAGGTGAAGGCGGAAGGCCCGACAACCACGCTCACCTTTCTCGTTTCTCGCGCTGTGGAAGGCCGCGCCATCCTGCTTGAGCGACCCGATCGGGTCATCGTGGATCTGCCGGAAGTGAATTTCCAGTTTGGCCCGGAACAGGGCCGAAAAGGCGAGGGTTTGATCCAGTCCTTCCGCTACGGGCTGTTTGGCTCTGGACGTTCGCGTCTGGTGATTGATCTGACGGCTCCGGCGCTGGCTTCGCTGGTTGTCACGCCGCCGCGGGCGGATGGCACCGTGCGCGCCACGCTGTCCCTGCAGCGCACGGACCGTGAGCGGTATCAGCAGGCCGTGCGGGCGCTGCCGCCCGCGCCAGAACCGGAAACGACCGCTGCCGTCCAAACGGACAGTGATGCGTCCGATCGGCGGCCGCTCATTGTCATCGATCCGGGCCATGGCGGCGTCGATCCCGGCGCGATGGGCAAGGGCGGCATTACCGAAAAGCAGCTTGTGTTCGATGTCGCCCAGAAGGTGCGTGACCGGCTTGAGGCGGGTGGCCGCTTCCGGGTGCGGATGACGCGCGACCGGGATGTGTTCGTGACGCTGGGCGAGCGGGTCGCCACAGCGCGCCGGGTGCAGGCCGACCTGTTTGTCTCGATCCATGCCGATATGATCGCAGGCCATCGCGATGTGCGCGGCGCTTCAATCTATACAGGGTCCGAAAAGGCCACGGATGCCGAAGCGGCCCGGCTTGCGGAAAGCGAAAACCGTGCAGACGCGGCAGGCGGTGTAGATAGCAGCGACGATGTCAGGAGCGATGTGGCCGATATCCTATCCGATCTGACCCGGCGTGAAACACGGGTTTTCTCGCACCGCTTCGCCAGAACACTGGGCACGCAGATGGGAGAGGCCCTGCCCATGCACAAGAAGCCGCTCCGGGAGGCGGGCTTCAAGGTGCTACGGGCACCCGACGTGCCTTCTGTTCTGGTTGAGCTAGGCTATCTAAGTAATTCTACAGATGCGGAATTTCTAGTTTCTTCTGCTGGTCAGGACAAGGCGTCTGATGCCATTTCCAAAGCGATCGAAAGCTTTTTCCAGAAACGGGCGCAGCCGTGAGGAATGGGGTGATCATGGGCCTTGATGCGCGGCTGATCCTGCTTGATGCCAGCGACAATGTGGCTGTCGTGTGCAGCCGGATTGGAGCTGGTGCGACGTTCAATCTCCCTGAAGGCGCGTGCACGGCCGCTGTGGCGCTTGCCATCGGCCACAAGGTCGCGGTGCGTCCGATTGCTGCCGGTGAGAAAATCCTGAAATATGGCGCCCCCATCGGGTCGGCTCTCTGTGGCATTGCGAGGGGCGAGCACGTCCACGTCCACAATGTGCGCAGCGACTATACGCCGACCCATCATTTGCTGGATGCGCCAGCGGCGGACAGGTGAGCTGCAATATGGATGAGACTTTGCAGGGTTATGTCCGTGCTGACGGGCGCAAGGGTATCCGCAATGTGCTGGCTGTGGCCTATCTCGTGGAATGCGCCCGGCATGTGGCCGAGCGCATTGCCCGGCCGTTTGAGGATGACGATGTGCACGTCATCGGCTTTCCGGGCTGTTATCCGAACGATTATGCCGCGCTCATGATGGAGCGTCTGGCGACGCACCCGAATGTCGGCGCAGTCTTGCTGGTCGGGCTGGGGTGCGAGAGCTTCAACCGGCGCCATCTGATGGATGCGGTGCGGGCGTCCGGCCGCCCGGTCCATGCCATCGTGATCCAGGGCGTCGGCGGGACGCAAGCAGCCGTCAACGAAGGCCGGGCCTGGGTCAAGACTGAACGGGCCAGGCTCCATGCGATGCCCACTGTGCCGATGGCGGTTTCCGAGCTGGTTATCGGTACGGTTTGTGGTGGGTCGGACGGCACCTCCGGCATCACCGGCAATCCGGCGGCTGGCCGGGCGTTCGACCTGCTGATCGGGCAGGGGGCGGCCTGCATTTTTGAAGAAACCGGCGAGCTGATCGGCTGCGAACACATCATGGCGGCGCGCGCCGTTACGCCTGCACTCGGGGTGGAGCTTGAACGCAGTGTCGCCAAGGCGGCGCGCTACTATGCAACCCTCGGCTATGGATCCTTCGCCGCCGGCAATGCCGAAGGTGGCCTGACCACCATCGAGGAAAAGTCGATGGGGGCGTATGCCAAGTCGGGCCGTTCGCCGATTTCGGGGCTGCTCAAGCCGGGTGACCGGCCGCCTGCGGGCGGGCTTTATCTGCTCGATGTGGTGCCAGACGGCGAGGTGCGGTTCGGCTTCCCCAATATCAACGACAATGCGGAAATCGCCGAACTGATGGCCTGCGGCTGCCATGCGGTGCTGTTTGTCACCGGACGCGGGTCCGTGGTTGGCTCGGCGCTCTCACCGGTTATCAAGATTTGCGCCAATCCCGAGACTTACCGGCGCATGGCTGATGACATGGATGTCGATGCCGGACGGATTCTGACCGGAGATGCAAACCTCGATCAGGTCGGGCAGGAAATCCGGGACCTTGTGATCGCCGTCGGCAATGGCCAGCGGACCGCATCCGAACGGCTGGGCCATCGCGAGTTCATCCTCACTTATAAGACCTTTGAGCCGATCGGTCCGGCCTGCTTGCCGGGACGCTAGAAGGTTGCACGGGCACTGCCTTGTGCTCAAACCGCCACAACCGGGAAAAACTGCTTCGATTGCCACAATTCCATCGCGATATGGGCAAATATGGGCGATACAGGCATCGTTTACATGGCGCGCGCTGGTCGATTCGCTTATATTGTGACCGTCACATCGCTCTACGCCGCTTTGGCGTGGCGGGGCCGGAGCGCCCTCAAGACAAGGTTGGAAGATCGCTGACATGAGACATGTCGTTCGCCTGCTGGGATCGCTGTTCGGGATCGGGGCCATGGTCTTCATTCTCGGCGCTGCCGTGGCCGGCTTCTTTGTCTGGAAGAGTGCGCGCGACCTGCCGGATTACACCCAGCTTGCCAATTACGAGCCGCCGGTGACGACGCGCGTGCATGCGGGCGACGGCGCGCTGATCGCCGAGTACTACAAGGAAAGGCGGCTGTATCTGCCGATTCAGGCCGTTCCGAAAATCATGATTGCGGCCTTCCTGTCGGCGGAGGACAAGAATTTCTACAGCCATATCGGCATCGATCCGGAAGGCATTGGCCGCGCTCTGGTTCAGGCGGCC
Organism: Beijerinckiaceae bacterium; assembly: GCA_051648665.1. Classification (GTDB taxonomy): domain Bacteria; phylum Pseudomonadota; class Alphaproteobacteria; order Rhizobiales; family Beijerinckiaceae; genus Terrirubrum. The sequence continues at coordinate 4,772 of JBOFFO010000349.1, forward strand.
TCGGGCAAGGGCGGACGCCAGCAGGGGGCATCGACCATCACGCAGCAGGTGGCGAAAAACTTCCTGCTGACGAATGAGCGCACTTATGAACGCAAGATCAAGGAAATGCTGACGGCGCTGCGCATCGAGTCCGCCTATTCCAAGGATCGTATCCTCGAACTTTACCTCAACGAAATCTATCTTGGCCTCGGCAATTACGGCGTTGCCGCTGCGGCGCTGAACATGTTCGGCAAGTCCGTGCATGAGCTGGGCCTGCATGAGGTTGCCTATCTCGCGGCGCTGCCGAAAGCGCCGGGCAATTACGATCCGTTCAAGAACCGGGACGCGGCGCTGGCGCGGCGTAACTGGGTGATCGAGCGCATGGTCGCCAATGGCTATGTCAAGGCGGCCGATGCCGCCGTCGCCAAGCAGCAGCCCCTGGGCGTCGCCGTGCGGACCCTGACGCCCAACAGTTTTGCCGCCGGCTATTTCGCCGAAGAAGTGCGGCGCGAACTGGCGGAGCGTTACGGCTTCAAGAAGCTGTTGGAAGGCGGCCTGTCAGTGCGCACAACGCTTGATCCGCAGATGCAGGCGATGGCGCGCAAGGCGCTGGTTGATGGCCTTGTGCGCTTCGACGAAGCACGAGGCTGGCGCGGGGCCGACAAGCAGTTGCAATTCGGCGCGCGCGAATGGGGGCTGGCGCTCGCGGAGTTGCCATCCTGGACGGATATTCAGCCCTGGCGCTATGCCGTTGTGCTGGAGGTCGGCGCGCAATCCGCGCGGGTTGGCCTGCAACCGCAAAAAGACAACAAGACCGGAGAAATTCCCCGCACGCGCGAAACCAAGACGCTGGCGATGGATGGCGTGCGCTGGACACGCCGGGCGAACATGACGCAGGTGGTGCAACCGGGCGACATTATTTTCGTCGAACCGATGGCGGACAAGCCCGATCAGGTGCGGTTGCGCCAATTCCCGGAAGTGTCCGGCGCGCTGGTCGCGATGGACCCGTGGACAGGCCGCGTGAAGGCGATGGTTGGCGGTTTCTCCTATGACCAGTCGGAATTCAATCGCGCGACACAGGCGCAACGCCAGCCCGGTTCGTCGTTCAAACCGCTGGTTTATGCGACGGCGCTCGATAATGGCTACACGCCATCCAGCATCATCATGGATTCGCCGATCGAGATCGATCAGGGCAATGGCGAGGTGTGGCGTCCGGAAAACTATGGCGGAGGCGAGGGCGCGGGTCCGAAGACGTTGCGCAACGGCATTGAAAAGTCGCGCAACATGATGACCGTGCGTCTGGCGCAGGATCTCGGCATGCCGCTGGTTGCCGAATATTCCCGCCGCTTCGGTGTTTATGACGATCTGATGCCGGTGCTGTCGATGTCGCTCGGTGCGGGCGAAACGACGGTGATGCGCATGGTCACCGGGTACTCGATGCTGGCGAATGGCGGGCGGCGGGTGAAGCCGACCCTGATCGACCGGATTCAGGATCGCTGGGGCAAGACCATTTTCAAGCATGACGACCGGCAGTGCGAAACCTGCGCCGACCAGAAATGGGCCGACCAGAACGAGCCACGCCTGCGCGACAACCGTGAACTGGTGATCGACCCGATGTCGGCGTATCAGATTACGTCCATCATGCAGGGCGTGATCCAGCGCGGCACGGCTGCCGGCATCAAGGCGGAGCTTGGCCGTCAATATGTGGCGGGCAAAACGGGCACGACCAACGACTCCAAGGATGTGTGGTTCGTCGGATATTCCGCCAACCTCGCGGTCGGTGTCTATATGGGCTACGACCGGCCCCGGTCACTCGGCGACTCCGCAACGGCAGGTCAGTATGCCGCGCCGATCTTCAGGGACTTCATGAAGGCGGCGCTGCGCGGCCAGCCCGACACGCCGTTCAAAATTCCGGCCGGGATGAAGCTGATCCGCGTCAGCGCTGGCACAGGCCTGCGCGCTTCCGGCGGCGATGCGATCATGGAAGCCTTCAAGCCCGGCACGGCGCCGCCCGACAGCTACAATTTCGGCGTCGCAGGCGGCGGCGGTGGCGGTGGTGGCGGCGGATCGGTCGGTACCGGCACGGGCGGGCTGTAGTGAACCGAGCTTGATCAAGCGCCTGTCTGACGGCGTAGCCGGCGCGGTTTGCAACCCCCGCCGGGCTTCGCTAAGGCATTCCCCATTCTCTCACTGCCAACGCTGAGTCCACACACGCCCATGCGCGCGGAAATCTATAATCATCTCGAAGCCATCAAGCAGTCGCTCGGACTGCTGAGGAGGCATCTTTGACGTCGACAGGGCAACGAAACGTCTGGCGGAGCTGAATGCGCTGGCCGAAAGCTCGGACCTCTGGAACGATGCCGAGAAGGCCTCCAAGGTCATGCGCGAACGCACGGCGCTCGATGGCCAGTTGTCGCGCCTGAAAAAATTTGAAACCGACATTGATGATGCGGTGACACTGATCGAGCTGGGCGAAGAGGGGGATGATCCCGCTACCGTCGCCGAGGGCGAGGCAGCGATTACCGGCCTCGCCAAGGAAGCGGCGCGGTTGCAGGTGGAAACCCTGTTGTCGGGCGAAGCGGACAGCAACGACACCTTCGTGGAAGTGCATTCCGGCGCTGGCGGCACGGAAAGCCAAGACTGGGCGCAGATGCTGCTGCGCATGGTGAGCCGCTGGGCGGAACGCCGCAAGTTCAAGGTCGAATTGATGGACCGCAGTGATGGCGAAGAGGCCGGGATCAAATCAGCGACGCTGAAGATTGAGGGCCACAACGCCTATGGCTGGCTGAAAACGGAATCGGGCGTGCATCGGCTTGTCCGCATTTCGCCTTACGATTCCAACGCGCGCCGTCATACGAGCTTCGCGTCGATCTGGGTTTATCCTGTCGTCGATGACAAGATCGAAATCGAGATCAATGAATCCGATTGCCGTATTGATACCTACCGTTCATCCGGTGCCGGCGGACAGCATGTGAACACGACGGATTCCGCTGTGCGCATCACACATATTCCCACCGGAATCGTCGCGGCTTGCCAGAGCGAGCGGTCGCAGCACAAGAACCGCGCAACCGCATGGAACATGCTGCGCGCGCGGCTCTATGAGGCGGAACTGAAAAAGCGCGAGGAAAAGGCCAATGCGGCGGCTGCCTCCAAAACGGATGTGGGCTGGGGCCATCAAATCCGCTCCTATGTGCTGCAACCCTATCAGCTCGTGAAGGATTTGCGCACCGGCGTGACATCGGGCACGCCGTCAGAGGTGCTCGACGGCGATCTGGATGAATTCATGGAAGCGGCGCTGGCGCAGCGGGTGAATGGCGGCGCTGTCGCCGTGGACGATATCGACTAAACAAAAAGCCCGGCATCGCCGGGCTTTTTCATTCAGAGCAGATCACGATATTTCTGGCCGGTGCGAATGAAGCGCGACGGATCCGTCGGATCGCCGCTGACGCGGGTTTCGTAATGCAGATGCGGCCCCGTGGAACGGCCGGTTGAGCCGACCTTGCCAATCACCTTACCGGCTTCGACCGTTTCGCCTTCCTCGACCAGCAATTCTGACAGATGCGCGTAGCGCGTTGTCAGGCCATTGCCGTGATCGATTTCCACCATGTTGCCATAGCCGCCGGAATAATCCGACGTGACGACCTTGCCCGCCGCCGTTGCGCGCACGGCTGTGCCGGTTTCGGCGCGGAAATCGATGCCGGTATGCATCGCATAACCGCGCGTGAACGGATCGCTGCGCGGGCCATAATTCGACGTCATGTCCGCCATGCTGTTGGCGATGGGCTGGCGCACGGGCAGGGCGCGCACCGTTTTTTTCAACCGCGTGGCGGCGCCAAGCAATCCTTGCACACGCTTGAGCGCGGCATCGAACTGCACAGCGTTCGGATCATTGATCGGCACGAGCGGGCCGCCGACCGCGCCATCCTTCGCCTTGCCTTGCAGGGCATCCGGCATGGCCGTGATTTTCTCGGCATTGACGCCCACATCAGCCAGCAGATTGCGCAAGCGCGCCACCTGCTG
>JBOFFO010000350.1:0-10133 GCA_051648665.1 Beijerinckiaceae bacterium
TTGGCGAGCGGGTGGCCGAGCAGCGCAGTGGCGCGCCAGTCTGCCGTCATAATTTCGCCGCCGACAATGTAAGGCGTGACACGCAGGCCTGTCAGCACCTCGCCAAGGCCGATCAGGCTGTTGATGGCCATGAAAATATGCAGCGCGCCGGCCATGCGCTGCCGCTCCGGTTCGGTGACCTGATCGAGCAGGAACACGATGACGATGGGCAAAAAGAACGTGTCGATGATCGGCGTGAAGGGCAGTTTCTGCACCAGCATGATGTAGGCCAACAGCAGGAACCAGCAGGCCAGATAAAACACCATCCACGGATGGCGCATGGCAAAAGCAAAAGGTGCGCGCACCAAGCCGCGCTGCGCGAGCGTCAACCCCGCTGCCGCAAATGCCATCCATGTACCGGGATGCATTTTTTCCAGAATGGAGCCGCCGGCCATTTCATAATTGAAATTCCAGTTGGTCAGCAGCATGGCGGACATGCCAAACAGCAAGGCGAGGCTGAGAAAGGTCAGCCGTCCAATCCAGTGCTGTGCGCGGGCTGGTGCGTGTTGCGTCAGTGCGCGGGCCTGCCGCGCCTGCAACGGCAGGGTGACGCGCGGGGGTATCGCGATGCGCAGCGGGATAGTGTGCCCGGCGCGCATGTTACGCCGCCTGATCGACCGCGATCAGCACATTGCTGTTGGCGGCTTCCAGCGCCTGCGCAATATCCGGATTGACTTCAAACACGCCGTCGCGGGCGCTGCCATGCACGATCACCACGCTGGAGTCGCGCAGCAGGCCCGCATCGCGGCCAACATGTGCAATCGTCGCGCTGAACAGAATGCAATCCACTGCGCCGTCGATGCTGTCCACCAGTTGCGGCAGGTTGTCGATGCCTTGCGCCGAGGAGTTGGCCGGCACGATCAGCAACTGATGCTGTGGGTCGTTGGCGACGGCAATGGCGATGCGTTGCGCACCATTGGCGAATTGCACGCGGCCAATGCGGCTTTCCGGCGCCCATACGCGCGCCAGCGGCGCATTGGTATCGCCAGAGTCAATTACCATCGTGCGCTGCCCGGCATTGACAAGGGCTTGCGCCAGATTGGCGGCAAAGAGCGCGGTCCTTTCATCCGTGTCATGGCCGACCAGCAGAATTTTGCGCAGGCCGGGCGCGCCGCGCGTCTGTGTGATCGCGGTCGCAAGCGTGGCGACGGCACGGGCATAATCGGACTGGCTGTCGATGCTCACCTCGGCGAAGGCAGGGTCGGCCTGTTTATCGAGCACGCGCTGCGCGCGCGCAGCGGCCACCCGGCGCGAGGGCTGCGGCAAAACGGTCACGGGATATTCAGCCGCCTCGGCGGCTTCGGTGGGGCGGGATGCACGCGCTTGTCCGCCCGGCGTGCCGGTGCGGCTGCGGCGACGCTGTTCAAGCAGCAGCGCGGCGATGGTGCCAAGCGCCGCGCCGGCGAACAGCGACAAGAGCATGATGGGAATGCGGCGTGGGCTTGAAGCGCCTGCCGGCGGCGCGGCGCGCGCGATGATGCGAGCCACGGGCATGTCACCGGAGTCGCGCGTGACATTGCCCTTGGCCTTGAGCAGATTATCGAGCACCGCGCGGTTGGATTCCACCTCGCGCTCCAGCTCACGCAACGCGACGATGGCCTGATTGGTAGTCGAGGTTTCTTTTTTCAGATCCTCAATCTGGCGTTCCAGATTCTCTTCCTGGGTCTGCGCGACGCGCACATCGCTGCGCGCGCCTTCGCCGATGCGGTTCAATTCCTCGGTGATCAGGCGGCGGGTGTCGCGCAGTTGCTGCTGGATTTCGCGATATTGCGGATGACGCTCTCCCAGCGTGGTTTTTGCATTCGCTTCGTTGCGGACAATTTCAGCGATCTGCACGCGCAGCTTGTCGATGACCGGCGATTTCAGTGCATCGGCCATGGATTCGACGGAGCGGCCCGACGCGATGACGCGGCGCACCTGATCGTAGCGGGATTTCGCCTCTGCCGATTTGGAGCGGGCCTGCGCCAGTTCCGTATTGATTTCGCTCAGCAGTTGCTCGTTGACGAGCTTGCCATTGGCGCCAACGATCTGGTTGGCGCGCTTGTATTGCTCAACCGCATCTTCGGCCTTGCGGATTTTATCGCGGGTCTTGGTGATATTGCTTTCGAGGAATTCTTCCTCGCGGCGGGCAATATCGCCGCGCGCGTCAGCCTGATCGGCAATGTAGGCTTCCGCCACGGCATTGGTCAGGCGTGCGGCTTTTTTCGGGTCGCGTGCTGTGACATTCAGCTCCATCACATAGGTGCGTTCCGGGCGGCGCACGCTGAGGGCGTTGGCCAGCGCCTCAACGGCGGCATTGGTGCTCTCGGTGTTCAGTTCGGCCTGCGTCGGGCCAAGGCCGACAGCCATTTTCAGGCGGGTGACAAGGCCAGGCGACGGGGTGCCAAATTCGGGATCGGTGCGCAGATTTTCGCGCTCGACGACGCGGCGCAGCACTGTTTCCGAGCCGATGATCTTGATCTGGCTGTCCACCAACGTGGAATCCGAAGCAAAGGAAAAGCGCAGCGTATCCTGCTGCGAGACCGATGAACGCAGCTCCAGCAGCACAGCGGCAGCGGCCGTATAAAGGCGCGGCGCGAGCATGCTGTAGGTCAGGCCGGCGCCGGCAAACAGGGCGGTGGAGGCGAGAATAATGCCTTTGCGGCGCAAGAGCACAGCAATGAGATCGCTGATCGTCGCATCCTGCGCGCTGAGCGGCGCATCGCGCACGGCATCGGCTGGCGCCACGCTCGCCTGCGCTTTCCGAAACGGCCATTTTGCGAACACCACGCCACCACTCCGCAACGCGTCACACCATCATTTACGCGCCAGACTAGCCTGAGAGTTCTTTACGAACCGTTCACCGTAATTGTGGCGGCGGCTGGAACAATCCCTGCAACAGGCTTGGCACAACAGACGATCCGGCCTGCGGGCGCGCAAAATCAGCGCAACCCTGTGCCAAAATGGAGCAGATGGTGGTTGACGTACTGACCTATTCGCGCGCACCGGAGCCGGACAAGGCAAGCCGCAAGAGCTGGACAAAACCGTCCCTGCGAGCCGCTGCGCGGCGTGCGGGCCTCGACCGGCGCGTGATTGTGCGCAAGGCCAACCCGGTGCTCCGTTCCGGTTTTGGCGTCATTGCCGGCCTCTGTGACGCCATTGCCATCATGCTCGCTGCGCTGATGGCGGGCAGCCTTTACCATTCCATCGTTTACAACGACAAAGCCGTGCTCGAGCCGCTGCTGCAAATGGGCGGTGTTACAGCGCTGATCGTCGTTGTCATCAATGCCGTGCAGGAGCGCTATGCCATTACGCGCTATCTCTCCAGTGACGGGCATATCCTGACCCAGTTCAAAATTTGGAATCTGGCGCTGCTCGGCGGCGCGCTGATGGCGTTTCTGACCAAGACCGGCGAGGTTTATTCGCGCGGCACGGTGATGGCCTTCTACAGCGTTGGATTTATTGCGCTCTCCGCCTCGCATTTGGGGATGGTGCGGCTTGTCAACCATCTCAGCCGCAACGGGCCGATGCTGGCGCGGCGCGTGTTTCTGGTTGGTGCGGATAATCATGTGCTCGGATTCGTCAGCCGCCACTGGCCGATGAGCCACGGCATTCAAATCGCCGGTGTCGCCAATCTCAGCCCGCGGGCGTTGAGCGATCATCCCGACAGCGCCGCCCAGCTTGACCGTGAACTGCAGGCGGCCGTGGCGCAGGCGCGGCAGACCGATATCGACGATGTGTTCCTGCTGATGACGCGCTCGCGCGAGGAAGCGATTGATGCGGCCATCAATGCCTTTCTGACCATGCCGGCATCCATTCATCTGGGGTCGGAGCCAGTGCTGGAACGCTTTCATGATGCGCATATTGCTCGCGTCGGGCGCATTGCCTCACTCTCGCTCGTGCGCCATCCCCTGACCGCGGCAGAAATTGCACTGAAGCGCAGCGTCGATCTGGTGCTGGGCAGCATCGGCGTGCTGCTGCTGATTCCCGTGGCGCTCATCGTCGCCATCGCCATCAAGCTGGACAGCGCGGGGCCAGTGTTTTTCCTGCAACGGCGCTATGGCTTCAACCAGAAGCCGTTCCGCATCATCAAATTCCGTACCATGAGTGCGATGGATGACGGCGAGCATGTGTCGCAGGCGCGGAAAAATGACAGCCGCATCACGCGCGTCGGCGCCATCCTGCGTCGTTTCAACATTGATGAATTGCCGCAGCTGTTGAATGTGTTGCGTGGCAACATGTCGCTGGTCGGCCCACGCCCGCATGCACTGGCGCATGACCACCATTTCATGCGCCGCATCGCGCTTTATGCGCGCCGCCACAACGTCAAGCCCGGCATCACCGGCTGGGCGCAAGTCAACGGCTTCCGCGGCGAAACCGAGACCGATGATAAAATGATCGGCCGCATCGAGCATGATCTCTACTACATCGACAACTGGTCGGTGTTTCTCGACCTCACCATTCTCATGCTGACGGTGTTTTCGCCGAAGGCCTATCGCAACGCACGCTGAATTTTCAACGGAGAGACGACATGTCGGACACCAGTATCTTCCGCAACTGGAAAGAACAGAATGGTTTGCTCTGGGGCCAGATCCCGCAGCGCATCCAGCACAACCTGCATGAATCGCCACTGTTCCAGCGCGAGGCGCTCGGCGAATTGATCGAGAAATATCCGCGTGAGCATTATAGCCTTGTCTATATGGGCGCGCAGGGCGACCGCCGCTTCTGGCGCGAGGGCGACATTGGCGGCCTGTCCGGCACCGAAGTGATTGACGCGATCGAGAATGGCCGGATGTGGCTTAACCTGCGCAGCGTCAAGACCGTTGATCAGCGCTATGCCAGGCTGGTGAAGGATATTTTTGGCGAGATTGGCCAGCGTGTGCCGGATTTCAGCTCGTTCGATGAGGGTGTCGGCATTCTTATTTCTTCGCCGAAGGCGCAGGTTTATTACCATATCGACTTGCCGGGTCAGGCGTTGTGGCAGATCTCCGGATCGAAGCGTGTCTATGTCTATCCCGCCGCTGCACCGTTCCTCACGCCGCAGCAACTTGAGTCCGTCGCCCTGTTCGAGATCGAAGTCGATGTGCCGTATGAAAAATGGTATGATGATCATGCGATGGTCGTCGATCTTCAGCCCGGCGAAATGCTGCACTGGCCGCTCAATGCGCCGCACCGCGTCGAGAATCATGATTGCCTGAATATCTCGATGACGCTGGAATATTGGAGCGATGAAATCCGCCGCTCGCACATCGTGAATATGGCGAACGGCCTGTTGCGCCACCGCTTCGGCATGACGCCGCAAACGCGCGAAACGCACGGGCCGATCTATGCCGGCAAGGCCGCGATGCAGGGTTTGATGCGCCGTGCAGGCTGGGTGAAGCGGGCGCGGCGCTCGCGCCGGCCGATCGATTTCACACTCGACCGCGCCAAGCCCGGCGCGATCCTTGATCTCGCGGCGGCGGTCTGAGCGCGATGGCGATGAACCCGCATACCGTGGCCTACTCTGCTGTTTATGCGGAGGCGCAACCCTCCGCCCATGCCGGGCCGTCGCTGCTCGGCATGGGCGCGGCGTCCGATGCGGGCTTCGCCGTAACATGCTTGACCGGTGCGGCAGTGGTGGAATCGCTGGCAACGCTGGGCGACACGATGCAGGCCGCGACGCCGTTCCAGTCGCTGTTCTGGTTGCAGCATTGGTATGCGGCCTTTTCGCGCCAAGGTGCGGAGCCGCTGCTGGTGGTGGTGCGGCAGGGAGAGCACAACGACCCGGTCATGCTGTTGCCGCTGGTCCGCACGCGCGCCGGGCGTCAGACTGTGATCAGTTTCGCGGATAATGGCGTGACCGATTATAATGCGCCGCTGATGCGCGCTGGCCTGCGCCTGACTGATCCCGGCGTTCTGCTCGACTCGATCCTCCGCGCGTTGCCGCGCGCTGATCTGCTGCTGCTTGATAAAATGCCGGCCTTGATTGGCGCTGTGGCCAATCCACTCGCTGCCGACCGCCGCGCTGCGCCTGCGCAGCTCTATGGCAATTTCATCGTCATGGGCGATCGGTTCGATGATTATATCGCGAAGTTCGATACAAAATTCCGCAAGGAGGCGGGGCGTATCAAGCGCGTGTTCGAGGCCTTTGGCGACGCACGGTTCGTTGCGGCTGCTACGGGTGAAGAAGCCATGCCGATTCTGATGGCGCTGGAGGATATTCAGCGCGCGCGCATGGACGAACTGACCTATGCCTATGATCTGGACCGGCCGGAAAAGCGCGATTTTTATCGGGCACTGGTGCGTGACGGCATTGCGGATGGATCGGTGTCACTGACGGCGCTCACCGTGAAGGGTGAGGTGATCGCGGCGCTGCTGTGCGTCAATCGCGATGGGCATTGCGCCATGATCCGGCTGGCGCAGGGTGGGCGCGAATGGAGCGCCTGTTCTCCGGGCCGTCTGATGATTCTGGAAACCATGCGCCATCTGCATGCGCGCGGGTTCCGCACCTTCGACATGACCATCGGCGCCTATGAATACAAGCGGCGGCTGAATGCGGATCATCTGCCGCTGGTCTGTGTGACAGCGGCGCTGAGCCTGCGCGGTCAATTCACTGTCACGGCCCAGCGCCTGCGCAACCGCTTGCGCGCAATCACGGTGGTGCGCGATCTTGTGCGCCGCCTGCGTGGTCAAACCACCGCCTAGAGCATGCTGCGATAAAGTGGAGACCGGTTTATCGCAAAAAGCATGCTCTCGTCCTTGAATCGATCACGTTTTCTGCGTTTTGACGATTCCGTCAAAACGCAGCGTGATCTAGAAAATTATTCCGCCGCTTCTTTCGGCGTGTCCGGCGTCGGCAGTTTGCGCGGCTTGTCCTTGGCCATGCGGGCGATGCGCGCCGGCGTCACGGGCGGGGGGACAGTTTGTGTGGCGCTTTCGCTCAAGGGCTGATCGTTGGCGGGACGATGGCTGACGGGTGTCTTGCCGGCCGAAGATTTGCCTTTGGCCTCGATCCGTTTCAATTCAGCCTCGGCCTTGACCAGGGCGAGGGAGGCCGCCTGTGCCGCATTGCGCTCGGTGCGCGCCTGCTGCTTTGCGGCATCGATGGCGCGCTGTTGCGCCAGTTGCCGCGTCTCCAGCCGCGCCAGCGCCGCCCGCGCCTCTTCCAGTTTCCCGGCATTTTCCGCCACAGCGGCCTTCGCCTCGCGGGCGCTGTCGTCGGCCGATTGCAGCAGGGTCTCCAATGTGGCGATGCGCGCCTGCGCGTCGCCCAGACGGCGGGCCGTGTCGTCACGGTCGAGGCGGAGCGTTTCCATCCGCGTTTCCAGCGTGGCGATGACCAGCTTGCGCTCGTCGGCCAGCGCGATGGCGGACTGGTGTGCGACCGCGAGGGCCGCATGGGCTTCGCTGCGCGCCGTCAGGTCGGCCTGCGTCGCGACCAGCGTGCTCTGGGTCATCAGCAACTCCTGACGCGTCTGCGACAGGTCGGCGTCGGTACGCTCAAAGCGCTCCTGCAATTTGTTATGGGCTGCCGTCAGCTGCGCCAGATCGGCGCGGGTCGCGGTAAGATCGGCGCTGAGGCCATCCCGTACCGCTTCCGTGTCCGCCAGGGTGGCGCGGGTGGCGGCCAGATCCGACTCCAGCCCGGTAATGGTCGCGTCACGGGCGGCGACGGTCTCGCCCAGCGCATGGATGCGGACATCGCGCTTGCCGATTTCGGCGAGATCGGCGGCCTTGTCCTGCGCAGTGGCCAATGCGCGGACTTCGGCCCGCCGCGCCTCGACCGCCATGGCGGCGCGGACATGGTCGCGCTCGGCGGTGATCTCGGCAATGGACATGGGGTAAAGCGCTTCCAGCTTGCGGCGCTGCAAACGCTGGGCGCGGGCGTTCAGGGCAGGCAGCACCATCAGGCCGGCGAAAATCGCCGTCAGCGCCCCGAGCGCAAAAATCATCAAAAATTCGACCATACCCAGCGCGTCCGACCGGATTGCTGCACAATCAACGACCATGCCAGCCAGCCGCCGCCGGTTCTCCGGTTCATGCGCTGGTGCAAGACAAGCGGCAGCGCGCGTCGCCCATCACACGCTTCCGGCTTTCAGCTATACACGCTCGCCGGGCCGGGTTGAAGGGGCGGCAGTGGGCCGCTCCCCAGATGGTGAAGCCGCCCGCAGCCATGCCGAAGCGATTCAGAACGGGTTCCAGGTCGCCCGGTCGGTGAATTTGAGATAGCCGACATTGACGCCCAGCCTCGCGCCGACGCCGGAGCGGATGGGCACGATGACGATGTTGTTGCCGCCGACGAGTGCGGTCATGCCAAAGCCGCCGACCAGATAGGCCGAGCCGTCGACACCGCCAAAACGCTGATAAATCGCTTCTTTCGCCGGCAAATTATAGACCAGCATCATGGTGCGCGCGCCGTCGCCGCCGAAATCGAAACCGAAGGACGGGCCCTGCCAATAGACGCGGGAATCGCCGGCGTTGCGGGTATAGAGCGTGCCTTCGCCATAGCGCAGGCCGGCGGCAAAGGCCCCGGCGCCCTCCTGGCCCAGGATATAGCCGTTCGGTTCGCCCCAGCGCCGGGTCGCTTCCTGAATGGTGAGCGCCAGCCCGCGCGAGACATTGCCGAAAAAGCGGTGGCCGGAATCGACGAGTTCGCCGGCGGAAAAGCCGCCGCTGTTGCTGCTGCGCTGCTGTGCCTGCGCCGGGTTCATTGTGGCGGCAGGGGCCGTCAGCAGGGCCGCCGCCAGCGCCAGCGCGGTCATCAGCGCCCGAATGTTCATCATGATCCAACCCCAGGTCTGTGGGCGCGCCCGCCGGCGCCGCATCGGGTGCGGTCACTGTGCCGGGAAAGCACTAACCTCTTGTTAACGCTAATCGCCGGACAGCGGGCTGCCAGCGCTCTGCAACCGAGGGATTGCAGCGCATTGCAACGGACGCCGTAACCATTCGGTCAGGCGCAGGTGTTAATGACGAAAAAAGACAGCCTTGAGGCCGCGCCGTGTCCGGCTTCGCCACAGGGCCTAAAAAAATTAACCAGCGCCGAGCCGCGTCCCATGTCCGCTCTCCTGCCCCCGATTGTCCGTTTGGCCCGCGCCGCCCTGCTGGCAGTGAGTGTGTGCGCGGTTGCCTCGTCTGCCGCTGCGCAAACGGATTTCCGACCGCAATGGAAAGATGCCGGACCGGAGAAGACACCGGCTGCACGGCCGGAATATCGCGCGCCGGAAGCGCCGCGCACCCTTCCCACCCTGCCGCAGCCTGCGCTCCATCCCACCGCCAATGACGCGCATACCGGGCTGGCGCTCGGCGGCTTCGATCCCGTGGCTTATTTCACCGACCGCAAGGCGGTGACGGGAACGGCCGAACTGGAAACGGTGGTCAATGGCGAGACGTGGCGGTTCGCGCAGGTGGCGAACCAAAAAATTTTCACGGCGCGGCCTGATCAATTCCGCCCGCGGTTCGGCGGCTTCGATGCAGAAAGCGTGGCGCGCGGCGCAGTGGTCAATGCCGATCCGACAATTTTTCTGATCGTCGGCGATGCGCTTTATTTATTCCGCACCGCCGAAGCGCGCTCCGCCTTTGCGTCGCAGCCTGAGATGCAGGCGCAGGCCGAGGCGAAATGGCCGTCCATCAAGGGCGACACCATTCGTTAATGCACTGCCCACTCACTGACAGGCTGACGGCTCAGCCGCAAACATGCTCTTGAAATGACCTGAGACTGTATCGTGGCAAACACAGGAACGTTGCCGCAACGCTGCTTCATCGCGGATGCGGATCACGCCGCGCCGCGTTTCAATTAAATTCTGCTGGCGCAATTCTCCGGCGACGCGATTCACGAAGGTGCGCCCGACGCCGAGCAGATGGGCGAGATCCTCCTGCGTCATCGGAAATTCCTGCGCGCCGGTGCGCATCTGGGCGTCAAGCAGCCATTTTGCCGCGCGCTCGATCACAGAATGGGTCTTGCTGCACGCAATTTCCTGAAACACCTGTGCCACAAGGCAATCGGCATAGCGGGCAAGCCAGCGGCGGATATTTTGCCGTGCCTCGCGCGCCTCCTCCAGCGCCGTGTTGTCAATGCGTAAAAAACGCCCGCCGGTGCGCACGCGGGCGACAGGAAAGGTGCAGCCATGCCCGTCAGT
>JBOFFO010000351.1:0-1858 GCA_051648665.1 Beijerinckiaceae bacterium
GGCATGCAGGCGCGGGCAGAGGCGCCGGCGGACAGCCGCGCGCTGATGCCTTGAGTTAAGGTTAAAAAAGGATTGATCCCCGCCGCGCCCGTTCCGCTGCGATAATCCGCACGGTCCACAGGGAGGCGGTCATGCAGGACAAACGGCGTTTTCCCCGGCAGCGCACATTCCTGCGCGGCAATCTTGAATTCGACAACCGGGTGTCGTCGGTGGAGTGCATCGTGCGCAACACCAGCGACGCAGGGGCGCGGATTGAATTGCCGAGCATGGCGGGGGTGCCGCCGGTGCTGACACTGTCCATTCCACACCGGGGCCTGCGCCGGCATGGCCGCGTGGTGTGGCAGCGCTATGATATGGCCGGGATCATGTTCGATGCGGTGGCGAAGGCCTGACATCGGCCGCACGCAGCAACGGCTGTAGCGGGTCATAAAAAAAGCGGGCCACGCAGCCCGCTTTTATTTTATTGCGTCGTGGCGGCTGAGCATCCGCTCAACGGGCCTTCGCCTTGCCCGCCGCTTTCGCCTTGGCGCTGGCGATGGCCGTGACATTGCCGCCGGTTTTTGCGGCGCGCTCCTCTTCCTTCTGGATGAAGGCGGCGATGCGTGGGGCAATTTCCTTGCGGAAGCGCGAGCCGTTGAACACGCCGTAATGGCCAACATCCTTCTGCTCGTAATGCACGCGCATGTCCTCAGGGATATTCACGCACAGCGTATGCGCGGCCCTGGTCTGGCCGATGCCGGAAATATCGTCCTTCTCGCCTTCGACCGTCATCAGCGCGGTGCGGGTGATGGCCTTCAGATCAACCGGCTCGCCATGATGCGTCATCTCGCCCTTCGGCAAAGCGTGGCGGACAAACACGGTATCGACGGTCTGCAAATAAAATTCAGCCGTGAGATCCATAACCGCGAGATACTCGTCATAAAATTCGCGGTGCTTGTCGGCGGAGTCGCCATCGCCGGTGACGAGATGGTCGAAATATTCCTTATGCGCGGTCATGTGCCGGTCGATATTCATGGCCATGAAGCCGGAGAGCTGCATGAAGCCGGGATACACGCGGCGCATGAAGCCGGGATAATTGAACGGCACCATGACGATGCAGTGATTTTCAAACCAGCGGATGCCGCGCTTTTCGGCGAGCAGGTTCACCGCCGTCGGGCTTTCGCGCGTGTCGATCGGGCCGCCCATCAGCGTCATGGAGCGCGGCGTGCAGGGATGTTTTTCCGCATTCATGCGCGCCACGGCAGCGATCACCGGCACGGAGGGCTGGCACACGCCCATGACATGCACGCCGGGGCCGAGATGCTCGAGCATCTCCTTGATATAATCGACATAGTCATCGAGATCGAATTTGCCCTCGCTCATCGGCACCATGCGGGCGTCGATCCAGTCGGTGATGTAGACCTCGTGGTGCGGCAGAAACGCCTCGACCGTGCCGCGCAGCAGCGTGGCGTAATGGCCCGACATCGGCGCAACGATCAGGAGCTTGGGATCCTTGGCGTGGCTGCGCCCGATCGAGCGCTCGAAATGGATGAGATTGCAGAACGGCTTTTTCCAGACCACGTTTTCATAGACCGACACGACCTCGCCATTGACGACGGTGCGGTCGAGATCGAACGACGGCTTGGCATAGCGGCGCGTGACGCGCTCGAACATGTCACAGGCGGCGATGGTGGTTTTCGACCAGGGCAGCGTGGACATCGGGTTCGAGGTGCTGCTCAGGAAGGTTTTGGTCGCTTCCGACATGGCCCGCATCGGCCCAATCGCGGCATGAACCGCCTCATGCATGAAATAGCTGTAGCGCATCGGCATCGGCGCAGGTCTCCTCGGACATCGGGCGCTGGCGCCGCGTCAGGGCGGC
>JBOFFO010000352.1:0-1608 GCA_051648665.1 Beijerinckiaceae bacterium
CTCAGGGCGGCGCGGCCGATGACATCAAGCGTGATCGCGCCGAATTTCGGCATGGGCAGGCCGGACAGATTCCAGGCCAGCCCAAGCATGGTGGACCAGATAAAGGGGTTCTTGATCATGGTCAGGACCAATGCCCCGGCGCTGGCTGGCTTCGCGCCAGCGAAGCGGGCATGAACCAGCACGGCCAGCACATTGAGCAGGGGGATCATCGCCAGCGCCGCGACGGCGCTCAGCGCCAGCCCGTTACGGCCAAAGAGGTCAGCGGCGAGCGCGATGCCAACAAAACTGTTCCAGCGTGTCGCGCCCTGAAAAATCGAGCAGAAGGCCGGGCCGCTGACCCCAGCATGGCGTGCGAGAAAGGGCTGGGCCAACAGGAGAAGCACCGCCATGGCGACGACCGCCAGCGCCAGCGCGCTGCCCATGCGCGCCAGCGGCACAGCACTGAGGTCGGTCATGGCCAAAGTGCCGCCAATCAGAGCGGGGAACAGCACATAATAAGTGACCTGCTCGAAACCGTCCCATGCGGGCCGTCCGAGCACGCCGGAGAAGCGCGTGGCCCAACCGATCGCAATGACGAGAAAGACAGGGATCAGCGCTTCGGCAAGGGCGTGCATGCACAGGGATTCCGGGTTGCGCGCGCAAGCACGCCATGCCTGTCTCTGGCATGGGAACATTTGCTGGCCAACGGGCGTTCAATCAGGGTTCACATCGCTGCGGGCATACCAGTCCCATTAAGGATGTATGAACCATGATCTTGGCGCTGCCGGGCGGGGTTCATACATAAAGGCAAATCCGGCGCTGTCGCCGGTCACAGGAGATGACCATGACCCCATCTTTCCTCAAACGTTCGGCGGTCATTGGCGCTGCCGCCGCGGCCCTGTCGTTCACGGCGCTGGCTCCTGCCAATGCTGCGCCGCTCGGCGCTGTCGCATCCGGTGTGACCAGCACCAGCTCACTGGTTGAGAAGGCGCAGGTGCGCGCCCGCAAGCCGGTGCGCCGCGTGGTGCGTGCGCGCCGTGGCAATGCGGCCGGTGCGGCTGTCGCCGCAGGCGTGCTTGGCCTTGCTGCCGGCGCGATCATCGCCGGTTCGCAATCGCCGGCCTATGCGGATCCCTATTACGCGCCGGGCTATTACGGTGCGCCGGGCTATTATGCTGCGCCGCAGCCGCAATATTATTATGCGCCGTCGCAGTATTACGCCGATCCGTATTACGGTTCGGGTGGCACGGTGTATTACAATGGCCAGCGCTACCGCGCACCGCGCAACACCGGCGGCGATATCTACTACGGTGGCGAGCGCTACCGGGCGCCGCGCAATTCCGGCGATGTGATCTATGGCGGGGAACGCTACCGCGCTCCGCGTCAGGGTGGAACGGTGTATTATGGTGGCGAGCGCTATCGCGCCCAGCCGGCACAGCCGCGCTATTCCAACCAGCCGCGCTATGCGCCGCAGTATCGTGGCCCGGCGGATGCGCAGGGCCGCGGCGCGACCGAGAAATTCATCAACGACACCCGCAACTGAGCGTCTTCAGCGGGCTGGCTGGCCCGCCAGCCAGTCGAGCATACCCTGCAGAATATAAGCGGCGGGCCTCGCCTCGTTGGGCGCCG
>JBOFFO010000353.1:0-1984 GCA_051648665.1 Beijerinckiaceae bacterium
GGGCACCATGACCGGAATGCGGGTTGGCGGCTTGCGGGTTGGCGGATTGCGCGTGCAGGCCGGTGGCGAAGCTCACGGCAGTGAGGAGAGTGAGGGCGGCGGCAGCCGCAAGTTCGGTTTTCGAGATCATAAGAATGTATCCGGGATGGACGAGGGTGCGCCGGTGATGCCGGGCGCAGCCGCTCTGGACGGGAAATGATGGGGAAACGTGGCGCGGGTCAGGCGCGGGCGGGTGGGCCGCGCGGCGCCGCGCTGCGCTCCGGCACCGAAGGCGGTGCGGCGGAGGCGGGATCGACGCCATGCGCCTCGCCGGGCGGCATTGTCGCCGGGCCTAATCCCGCGGTTTGGGCGGGCAGGGCCGCAGGGCCGGTGAGGCTGCCGTTCGGCAGGCACAGGGTGCAGTCCGGGTGCTCATGGTCCGGCGGCACGGGGCCGCCATCGCCCGGCGCGCACAGGCTCTGGCCGATTTGCAGCGCCAGATGCTGCACGGGCAGGGCGCGCGCCAGGGCCAGCCCGCCGATCACGGTCTGGAAGGCAAACAGCCAGACCAGAATGAGGCCGGGCAGCAGGCGCTGCCGGCGCAACCGCGCGGTCAAAGGGGCGTGACGTGGGGTCATTGCCATTATTCTAGCGTCCCTGTCACATTTTGACCATGCGGAGTCTGTTCACACGGGGCATGCGCAGGGCATAATGTTCATGCGGCATTCAATCGCAGGCGGCACATTGCCGTCGAACCGATCCGGTTTCACAAGGAGACAGACTCATGGGGCTTTTCAGTTTCGTCAAAGGCATCGGCACGAAGATGTTCGGCGCGTCGGAAGCGAAGGCGGCTGATGCCGACACGCTGAAGAAGAGCGTGGCCGATCATGGCCTCGGCGGCGGCGGCATCGATGTGAAGGTCGATGGCGACAAGGTGACCGTGACGGGCAAGGCGAAGTCGCAGGAGGAGGTCGAGAAGATCATTCTCGCGCTCGGCAACACGATCGGCGTCGCGCAGGTTGATTCGCAACTGATCGCGGCGGAAGCGGCGAAGGAATCGACCTTCCATACCGTTACGAAGGGCGAAACCCTGTGGGCCATCGCTGAAAAATATTACGGCAAGGGCCAGGGCGCGAAATATACCGAGATCGTCAAGGCGAACACGCCGCCGGTGAAAAATCCGGATCTGATCATGCCGGGCTGGGTGCTGCGCATTCCCGACCTGCCGGGTTCAAAGACGGCCTGAGCCGTTTTGACGGCTTGTTTATGACAATGCCCGGTCCTTGCGCCGGGCATTTTCTTTGCCAGACGTATTCTGTTCTGGGTGAATGCTCGCCCGGCCTTGCTGCCCTCTTGCTGCCCTCTTGCGCGCGGCGGGCGGCTCCGGTCAAATCCGGTCTTCAGGCTGCGCCGCCCACGCTGGCGCGGGATCATCATGCAGTGTCAGGAGAATGCAGCGCATGCGCGAAGTCGATGGAGTGATCGAGGTGGATTTCGACGAGGTGCGCAAGGGCGTGGCGGATGGCTCGATGCTGCTCGTCGATGTGCGCGAGCCGCATGAATATGCGGCGGGGCATATTCCCGGCGCGGTGCTGTTTCCGCTCTCGACCTTCGATGCGCGCGCCCTGCCGGAGCCGGCGCCCGGCCAGCAGATCGTGTTTTCCTGCCGCACCGGCGGGCGCACCCTGCGCGCCATCGCCGCCTCGCAGGCGGCGGGCCTGCCGCTGCGGACCCACTACAAGGGGTCGATCACCGACTGGATTGCGCGCGGCGGCGATATCGCGGTTGCGTGACGCGCAATGCTTTTGTTGTGGGCGCGGCGCAATCCCGCGCTATTCTGCTGACTGAATAATGCTGGAGCTGTCGCAATGAATTCTCTGCCCCCGATGAAATTTGGCGTTGGTCAGGCCGCGCGCCGCACCGAGGACCGGCGTCTGATTTCCGGCGGCGGGCGCTATACATCCGATCTCATTCCGGCCGGGGCCTTGCAGGCTTTTGTGCTGCG
>JBOFFO010000354.1:0-6838 GCA_051648665.1 Beijerinckiaceae bacterium
TAGGTGCGGACATTCTTCACATCCTGCCACGCATGCGGGTCCGCCTCGCCGCGATGCTCATGGCCATGTTTGTCCTTGGAGCCGTGATCATGGCCTTTCTGGCCCGGCACTTTCAGAACCGCAATGCCGTCGCTGACGCTCACCGGCGTGACTTTGCTGCCCGACGCCGCAACCAGCTTCGTCATCCAGCCATGCTCGAATTTCAGGCCATTGACGAAAATCAGTCGCGCGCTCGCAACCGTTTTTCCATCCGCCGGCGTGGGCGAATAGACATGCGCATCCGCATTCGGTCCGACCAGCGTCGTCACCGCAACCCGCGCGCCGCCAACCTGCTTCACGAGGTCGCCGATAATTGAAAACGAGGCGACAACCGGCAGCGCCTCCTGCGCCAGCGCCGGCGAGGACGCGAGCAGGGCAGCGGTGACAGCGGCGGCGAGAAAATCGCGGCGGTTGATCATCATATCCTCCTTGAACATCAGGCTTCAGCGTGACGGCGCGGCAAGCGGGTGGTGACAAGCCCACCGGAAAATCCAAACAGCAGGGAAATAAAATAAATGCTGCCGGCCGCGAGAATAATTGATGGTCCGGCGGGCAGGCTGGCGTGATACGACACGAGCAATCCTGCAAGGCCTGCGACGATGCCGAACAGCACGGATAACAGCAGCATCACGCTGAGATCATCGCTCCACAAACGCGCGCTCACGGCCGGCAGCATCATCATGCCGACGGCCAGCAGCGTGCCGAGGGCGTGAAATCCCGCGACAAGGTTGAGCACGATCAGCGCCAGAAACGTCAGATGCAACGGTCCGCCGGCGCGGCTCACCGAGCGCAAAAAGCCGGGGTCGACGCATTCCATCACCAGAGGGCGCAGAAAGAGCGCCAGCGTCAGCAACGTCAGCGAGGAAATACCCGCGAGCAAAATCAGCGCATCATTATCGAGCGCCAGCACGGAGCCGAACAGCACGCGCAGCAAATCGATATTGGAGCCACGCAGCGAGACAATGGTGACGCCCAGCGCCAGAGACAGCAGATAAAAACTCGCCAGCGCCGCATCCTCCCGCAGCACCGTGGTGCGCGAGATCAGCCCGGCGAGGAGCGCCACGATGATGCCCGCCGCCAGTCCGCCCACGGTCATGGCGCTGAGCGAAAGGCCCGCCAGCAAATAGCCGATGGCCGCGCCGGGCAGAATGGCGTGTGCCATCGCATCGCCAACGAGTGACATGCGCCGCAGCATCAAAAAAATGCCAATCGGCCCCGCCGCCAGCGCAATCGCGATCACACCGGCCAGCGCGCGGCGCATGAAGGAAAATTCCGCAAAAGGCCCGATCAGAAACTCAAACATGGCCATTCACGCCGCATGCCGCGCGCAGATCGGCGCATCGCGGTCGAAGGCCTCGACCATGCTGCGTGCGCGCGTGAGATTGACCGGCGTCAACACATCCGGCGTCAGACCGAAATCCACGAGCTCGCGCGCCAGCAATAGGGTGTGCGGAAAAGCCCGGGCCACGAGTTCCATGTCATGCAGCACGGCAATGACCGTGCGCCCCTCCCGGTGCCAGCCCTGCATCAGCAGCAGCAATTCGGTCACCGTATTTTCGTCGATGGCCGCGAAAGGCTCATCGAGCAAAATTAAATCCGCATCCTGCAAGGAGAGCCGCGCAAACAGCGCCCGCTGCATCTGCCCGCCGGACAAGGTGCCGACCGCCCGGTTCTCGAATCCTTCCAGCGCCACGGCGGCAATGGCTGCGTCGATCCGCGCCCGGTCGGCGCGGGCCAGGCCGCCAAACATGCCCCGGCGCGGCCACACGCCCATCGACACCAGATCATAGACGGTCATGGGAAAGGCCGGGTCGAGATCGGCGGTTTGCGGCATGTAGGCCATGCGCGCGGGCGGCGCGATGGTGATGCTGCCGGTCATCGGCTTCAAAAGCCCGGCAATGCCCTTGATCAACGTGGATTTGCCCGCGCCGTTCGGCCCGACAATCGCAGTCAGCGACCCCGGCGTGAAGCGGGCGCGCAGATGATGCACCGCCGGATGCCGGTCATAGCCGAGCGTCACATCGTTGAAATCGACACCGGGGCCGCGCAATGTCCGCGTCATTGCAGCCCCCACGCAACAATGCCCCACAGCACCAGCAGAATCAGCCCTGCGCCCGTCACCCGTTCGCCAGCCGAAAGGCGCAGCAGCGAGAAGCGCACCGGCTCCGGCTTGCCATGCGCCTTGCCATGCCCGTGATCATGCGCCGCATGGGCATGAGTGTGGCCGTGGGTGTGATGAGAATGAGCATGATGGCCATGATGGGCATGATGGGCATGGGCATCGCCGTCGTGACGGTGATCGCCATGCGCAGAGGTTTTGCCGGGCGCAGAATGCGCACCCGTCAGCACAGCGGCGGCAGTCTCCCCCCGCTTCTGATCTTGGGCCAAGCTCATAATGTAACATTATAACATTACGAACGGCCTGTATAGGCGTTGGACGCCTTGTCCCCAATCTTTAGGAGCGGCAGGCGATCAGCGCACCGGGCGCGGCAGCGCAATTCTCGACCGACGCGCCAGCGCTGCGACGATCAGGAAAAGCACAAGGCCGATAGCCCAGATCACCACCACGCCCACAAGACCAGCGCTCGTCATGAGCCCGGCCGCCCAGGACAGCCACTCCACGGTTTCAGGATGGCCTGTGGCCCAGTCGGCATTGCGGGCGGCGACCCCGCCGACCCAGTTCACCAGCGCATAGGCGCCCCAGGCAAACAGCGACCAGACCACCGCACCGGCAATGGCAAGAAAACGGATCAGGCGTTGCATGAAAATCTCCTCACGATGAAACAGCCGGCGCAGCCAGATGCGCGCGCAGGATCTGCATATTGCGGCGGTTGGCCTTGAACAGAACGTCTCCAACCCAGCCCACCAGCGGGATGCTGCTGATCGCGAGATCAACCGTACTGTTCTTCAGCATGCGCATGAGCACCGGACGCGGCACGCCGAGCCGATAGGCCTCCATCAGGAGATAGGAAGCCAGCGCCTTGCCGACGAGCGGTCCGGCGCCTGGCACCAGCGCCATCACTGCATCCGCGCCAAACCGGATATGGGTGCCCGGCAGGCGGAAAGCGTCATCCAGCCAGACTGCAAGCTGGTCGAGCCGCGCGACAGCCTCAGCACTGTGGCCAGAAGGAAAGGGAAGCGCAGTTGTCCGGTCCATCACAAATCTCCCAGATGGAGAGCGCGCACCACGCCGCGCTCCGCAGGTGAGAGAGTCCGACATCATGGCGACGCGCCATCAGAGGGGCCCGGACCCCACGCATCAGATGGCCGCAGATTGAAGAAATTCAAGAAGCGGTGCGGCCATCGGGAAAAAATTTAACCGGCCTTGACGGCGAAGCACACCCGCCCCACATGCGCGGCAACCCTTGGTCCGGGCCCCTCTGGTGACGTTTTCGACTCGCGCACGATGTCGGACCGTTTCGCGAAGCGTCGAGTCGGCCGGGGATACTCCGTGGAATTTCTGTCTGCTTTTCTGCTTGCCGATGTGATGGGCAAGCCCGCCTGGATGTGGGTGAGCTTTATAGCGATTGTGATGGCCCTGCTCGTGTTCGATCTGGGCGTGTTGCACAAGAAGTCGCAAGCCATTGGCGTCCGCGAAAGCCTTGTGATGAGCGCGGTCTATATCGGCCTCGGCCTCGCCTTCGGCGCGTGGGTCTGGTGGTATCTCGGCGCGGAGTCCGGCATCAATTACATGACCGGCTTTGCCGTGGAAAAGGCGCTGGCGATGGACAATGTCTTCGTCATCGCCATGATTTTTGCCTATTTTGCCGTGCCGAGCCAGTATCAGCATCGCGTGCTGTTCTGGGGCATTCTCGGCGTGATCGTGCTGCGCGCCATCATGATCGGTCTTGGCGCAACGCTTGTCGCGCAGGCGGGCTGGGTGCTCTATATCTTCGCCGTGTTCCTGATCGCCACCGGCGTGAAAATGCTGGTGTTCGATTCCGGTCCCAAGGATATCGGCGACAATCCTGTCCTGCGCTTTGTGCGCCAGCGCGCCAATGTGACGGAGACGCTGCATGGCGAGCGCTTCTTCGTGCGCCAGCCTGATGCCACCGGCAAACTGCGCTGGTTCATGACGCCGCTGTTTCTCGCGCTTGTGATGATCGAGATTGCCGACCTGATTTTCGCGGTGGACTCGGTGCCTGCGATCTTTGCCATCACCACCGACCCGTTCATCGTCTATACCTCGAATATCTTCGCGATCCTCGGCCTGCGTGCGCTCTACTTTGCACTGGCCGCGATGGTGGACCGCTTCCACTATCTGAAATATGCGCTCGCGGCGGTGCTCATCTTCATCGGCTCGAAAATCTTCATCGCGGACTGGATGGGGCTGGAAAAATTCCCGCCGCTGGTCGCGCTGACGGTCACCTTCGGCCTGCTCGCCGCCGGTGTGCTCTACTCGCTCTGGAAAACCCGCGGCATGTTGAAAAGCGCCTGAGCGGCAGAAAGCAGGGAATGCAACGGGCGGCATCAGCCGCCCGTCATTTTTTCAAAACGGATGATACTGGTAAAGCCAGCTTTCTGTCAGCACGCGGTCATTCAGCCGCAGGAATAGCCGCATTTCCACCGGCTCGGTACCATCGACCGTAAGATCGAACTGCGCCCGCCAATGACCGCGCACATCGTTCGGCACCGCTTCGGTGAAAATATAGGAGAAGGCGCCGCGCGAGGCCCACAGCACGGCTTCCGGCTTCACGCCAAACGGGATATTCTCCAAAGGTCCGCCGAGAAATTCCACCATGAATTTCCGCACGCCCTTGGGGCGCGGGTTGCCGGGCTGGCCGCCATTGCCAAGCCGCGTCGCCACGCACCGCGCCAGCGATCCGGTGTCTGGCGCATCCGCCTGCCAATATAATTTATAGGCATAGCGCATCGTCTCGCCCGGCTTCGGCGGCGTCGCCGCCACCCAGGCCGCGACGATATTGTCGTGAATTTCATCATCCGTGGGAATTTCGATGAGCTGCACCGCGCCGGCGCCCCAATCGCCCACCGGTTCGATCCACAGGCTGGGCCGCCGCTCATAGGCGACACCATCGAGATAATGCGAAACAGCGCGGTCGCGCTGCATCAGCCCGAAGCCGCGCACATTGGCGTCAGAAAAAGATGACACCACCGTGCGCGGCGGATTGTTCAGCGGCCGCCAGATGCGTTCGCCGCTCGCGCCAAGAATAGACAAACCGTCGCTGTCATGCACCTCCGGCCGCCAGTCCACCGCCGTCGGCTTCATGGTCTCGGAATACCAATACATGGACGTCAGCGGCGCGATGCCGAAGCGCTTCACGGATTTGCGCAGTGTGAGATGCTTTTCAATCTCCATCGTCACGCCCTGCGCACGCTTCATCACGAAGCGGTAGGCGCCGGTGATGCTCGGCCCGTCGAGCAGCGCAAACACGGTGACGCTGTCCGCGCCCTCCTGTGGTGTTTCCATAAAAATATGGGTGAAGTCGGGAAATTCTTCTGGCGCGTCATGCACCGCCGGATCAATGGCGATGCCGCGCGCCGACAACCCATACTGGAACAAATCGCCAATCGCGCGGAAATAGCTCGCGCCCAGAAACGCCACCCAGTCATTTTTCTGCCAGTCCAGCGGCTTGCCTTCGCGGCCGATGGTGCTGTTGGCGCGGTTTTCCTGAAAACGGAAACCGGCAAAGCCGGCATTGGCCGGCAATTTCCGCGCCAGGGAATCGGCCGGCATCTCGAACAGGTCCGGATCGTAGAGAATTTCCCGCGCCCGCCCTGCGTCCACCACATGCATGCGCACGGATTTCTGGAAATACTGGCCGAGATGGAAAAATGTCACCGGAAAAGCGCCCGGCCCCTCCGCAAACAGCGCCATCTCCGGCTTGAATCGGATTTTGCCATGCGCCTCGTAATCGATTTTCTGCACGATCTCCGGCGCCGGGCGCGGCGGAGCAACATAGGGCTTGCCCGCCATATCCTTGGCGCGCGCCTGCAAAGCTTCAAAGGAAAAATTCTGAGCCGGCCCCATTTTCAAAGCTGGACGGCGCTGGGATTGCGTTGACGATGGTGCTTGCGCGAAAGCCGCGCCGGCGCTGAACAGCGCACCGCCCGCCAGCAGCGTTTCCAATACCGTCCGGCGATCCATCATGGCTGAACCCTGCGCGAGAATGGGATGATCCGCCGGGCTCGTGCCGAAACGGCGCGGCCAAATCAAGGCGGAGAAAGCAGACGGTCGATACCGCGCTCAGCGGATCGGTTCGACCTCGAACACCCGCCGCCCGAAGGCAAGCATCGCATAGGCCCCGGCGAGGCAAAACAGGGCCATCAACCCATATTCCACCAGCTTGCCGAGCTGGAACAGGCCGGCAATCGCCCAGGCCGCCGCCAGCGCCGTGCCGAACACCTCGACGCCGACAAGGATCAGCACGCTGACCGAGGTCAGGAGATTTCCCTTCTTCGCGGGCGCGGCCTTCGTTTGCGGCATGGCTTCCTCGTTGTTTCCGGCTGTGCCGACCTATAACGATGGACCGATGGCGGCAAGCGTAAAGCAGCAAGCGCAAGGGCGGATGAACCGCCCTGCGGACGGACCACAAGCCGCCGAAGAGGATGAAATGACCCAGACGCCTACCTTCTCCCGCGCCGCTGTGGCCGCGCCCCACTCCCTCGCCGCCGAATCCGGCAAGGCCGTACTGGCCGAGGGCGGCAACGCGCTAGAAGCGATGGTGGCGATGGCGGCGACCATTGCCGTGGTCTATCCGCACATGAACGCCATCGGCGGCGACGGCTTCTGGGTCATCCACGAGCCGGGCGGCGCCATGCGCGCCATTGAGGCCTGCGG
>JBOFFO010000355.1:0-2131 GCA_051648665.1 Beijerinckiaceae bacterium
TGAAATTCGAGGGCATCAAGGCCCGCATCGATCTGCGCGGCGTTCTTCAAACGCTGAAGGAAATGCCGCGGTACTGGCTGGCGCTCATCCGCGGCAGTCTCATCGGCGTGTGGATGGGCATAACGCCGGGCGGACCGACGGCGGCCTCTTTCATGAGTTACGGAATAGCCAAGCGCTTTTCGTCCCGCCGTGAGAATTTCGGCAAAGGCGAACCGGAGGGGGTCGTTGCGCCAGAAACGGCCGATCATGGCGCCGGGACAGCCGCGATGCTGCCGATGCTGGCGCTGGGTATTCCCGGCTCTGCAACGGCCGCTGTGATGCTCGGCGGTCTGATGATCTGGGGGCTTAACCCTGGTCCGATGCTGTTTACGGAGCGGCCGGATTTTGTCTGGGGCCTGATTGCCTCCATGTATATCGGCAATGTTGTCGCGGTTATTCTGGTGCTTGCGACTGTGCCGATTTTTGCAGCGATTCTGCGCATTCCTTTCGCGATTATTGGTCCGATTATTGTTGTGGTGTGCTTCATTGGCGCGTGGACGGTGGGGGCCTCGGTGCCCGACCTCTGGTTGGCGCTGATTTTCGGCGTCATCGGTTATGTGTTCAAAAAGCTGGATTATCCCATCGCGCCACTGGTGCTGGCGCTGGTCCTCGGTGACAAGGCAGAGGATGCGTTCCGGCAATCCATGCTGATGTCGCAAGGCAGCCTGACCATTTTTGTTGCGAACCCTCTGGTCACGACCATCACCATGCTTGGCATGGGCCTTTTGCTCTGGCCACTGTTTGGCGCTGCCATCGGCCGTATGCGGCGGACAAACAACAGCGCACCGATCCATCGCGATGCCGCACAATAACGGTGTCAATGGTCTGTCGATGATCCCGTTGTTGCAGGCATCACGATGACCGGCGTGCTGACCGCTGTCGTTGTGCCCATCCTCGCCACCGTGGCAATTGGATACTTCTGGGCGCAGCGCGGTTACCGGCTCGATTCCAAGGAGCTGACCGCCCTGATCGGCGACATCGCCACACCATGCCTGATCGTGCACACCTTTCAGTCGACAAAACTGCCATTTGAAGCCTTTGCACAGGTGGCCGTGGCGGCAGCGAGTGCGATCGTGCTGTTTGCGCTATCGGGCGCTTTGCTGCTGACTCTGCTTGGCCTGAGGCTGCGCACATTCTTGCCTTCCCTGTCTTTTCCCAACGCTGGCAATCTGGGGCTGCCCGTGGCGCTCTATGCGTTTGGACCGGAAGGCCTGGGCTATGCCATCGCGTTTTTTGCGACGTCTGCAATGGCGAATTTCACGCTCGGTCAGGCCATTTCTGCCGGAAGCGCGAATTGGCGCGGATTGTTGCGCACACCCATTCTATATGCCGTCATAGTCGGTGTTGGCCTGAGCTACGGTGGCATCACTTTGCCGCAATGGCTTGGCGCGACACTCGCCCTCATTGGCGGCATGACCGTGCCGTTGATGCTGCTGATGCTCGGTTCCTCTCTCAGCCTCTTGCGTATTGCCTCTTTTCCGCGCGCGGCGCTCGTAACCTGCATACGCTTTGGCCTTGGCATCACCGGGGGCTTGCTCGTTACCTCGTTGCTCGGCATGACCGGCATTATGCGCGCCGTGTTTATCCTGCAATGCGCGAACCCTGTCGCGGTCTATAATTATCTATTTGCCCAACGCTGGAACAATGAACCGGAGCAGGTGGCCGGAGTCGTGGTCCTGTCGACATTTGTTTCATTGGCAACAGTGCCGCTGTTGTTAATATGGCTGAAAGCCATGCCATAGCGCGCAGGTGGGCCTATGCAATTTTCTCAATGGCGCTGCTTGAATCGATATGCATGCTGCCATGACTATCAGGGACATTCGACGAGGTGAGAGGTCATGAGTGATACGACCGCTGAGCAGGACGTGCAATTTGAGGTGCGCGACAGCATTGCTTTCGTCACCTTTAACCGGCCGCAGGCACGCAACGCCTTCACTTTCGCGATGTATGAAAAATTGGCAGAGATTGCGGCACAGGTGGACGCCGACACCGCGATTCGTGCCATGATCCTGACCGGCGCGGGTGGCAAAGCTTTCGCAGCGGGCACTGATATTTCGCAGTTTCAGGCCTTCAAGACGCCGGCTGATGCGCT
>JBOFFO010000356.1:0-3884 GCA_051648665.1 Beijerinckiaceae bacterium
CGCGTTCTGCTATTGACCAATGCCGCAGGCTCCCTCCACGACGCTGTTGGCCCCGGTGCGCTTGTCTCCATCAGCGACCATATCAATTATTCCGGCCTCAACCCGCTGATCGGCGAAAGCGGCGATCGACGCTTTGTGCCGATGACCGATGCCTATGACGCTGCCATGCGCCAAACTATGCAAAGGGCTGCCCGCAACACCGGCGTGGTGCTGCATGACGGCGTGTATATGTGGTTTTCCGGTCCCAGCTTTGAAACCCCGGCGGAAATTCGCATGGCGCAGCATATGGGCGCAGATCTCGTTGGCATGTCTACGGTGCCGGAGGTTATTCTGGCACGATATTTCGGTCTGCGCGTGGCGGCGCTTTCGCTGGTCACCAATCTCGGCGCCGGTATTCAAGGCACGAATCCCACGCATGGCGAGACTAAGAATGTGGGTGCGCACGCTGCCCCTGTCGTCAAGGCGCTGGTGCGCGCGTTTTTGAAAGAGGTGCGCCATGACTGATCAGCTTGCCGCTCAGGCACGGCGCGCCCTGCGTCTGCTAGATCTCACGGACTTGTCGGATTCATCCAACGAGGCCGCCATCGAAAAACTATGCATGCAGGCGCGCACACCACATGGGCCGGTCGCAGCGGTCTGCATATGGCCGCAGCATGTGAAACTCGCCGCGCAGCGGCTTACCGGCAGCGGTGTGCGCATTGCCACTGTCGTCAATTTTCCTGCTGGAACCGACAAGATTGCGCGCGTGCTCGCCGATGTCGAGGAATCGCTTGGCGATGGCGCGGATGACATTGATCTGGTGTTGCCTTATCGGGATTTTCTGCGCGGCGAAACGGAAATCGCGGGTGAGTATGTCGGCGCCGTGAGTGATATGCTCGGTGATGGAAAAGTATTGAAAGTCATTCTCGAAACTGGCGCCTATCCCGATCAGGCCAGCGTTGCTGCGGCAAGCCGCCTTGCCATCGAGAGTGGGGCCGATTTCATCAAGACTTCAACGGGAAAAACAACCGTCTCCGCCACCCCTGATGCGGTGCGCACCATGCTGCATGCGATCCGCGACAGCGGTGCAGATTGCGGCATCAAACCTTCCGGTGGCATCCGAAGCCTTGAAGATGCCATGCAGTATCTCGATCTCGCGGACAGTATCATGGGTGCACAGTGGGCCAGCCCGCGCACCTTTCGCTTCGGCGCCAGTTCATTGTTTGACGCATTGCTGGCGGTTATTGAGGGCCGCGGACACAATGCTTCGGACCAAGGATATTAAGTGATGTTGCCGCAGGAAATCATTCGCAAGAAGCGTGATGGACAAGCCCTTTCTGATGACGAAATCGCGTCCTTTATTGCTGGCGTCACCTCAGGCGCGGTGAGCGAGGGCCAAATCGCTGCCCTGGCGATGGCGATTTTTTTCCGTGATATGACGCAAGCCGAGCGCGTTGCACTGACACGGGCCATGAAAGATTCGGGCACGGTGCTTGATTGGCGTGATATGCCCGGACCTGTGCTCGACAAACATTCTACGGGTGGCGTTGGCGATACGGTTAGCCTGATGCTTGCCCCTGCACTTGCTGCCTGCGGTGTCTATGTGCCGATGATTTCCGGGCGCGGGTTGGGCCATACCGGCGGCACGCTCGACAAACTTGAAGCGATCCCCGGCTATCAGGCTAAACCTGATAATGCGCTGTTTCGCCGTGTGGTGCGCGATGTAGGATGCGCTATCATCGGCCAGACCGCTGATCTGGCGCCCGCTGACCGGCGCATTTATGGCGTGCGCGATGTTACAGCGACCGTTGAGTCCATTCCACTCATCACTGCGTCCATTCTATCAAAGAAACTGGCAGCGGGACTGCAAGGACTGGTGATGGATGTGAAGGTCGGCAACGGTGCATTCATGGCCACGCATGCGGATGCGCGCGCTCTGGCGCAAAGCCTCGTCAGTGTGGCGCGTGGTGCAGGCTTGCCGACCACTGCCGTGCTGACGGACATGAATCAGCCACTTGCGCATGCCGCAGGCAATGGCCTTGAGATTCAATATGCCGTTGATTATCTGACAGGACGCCAGCGTGAAGCGCGCATGCACGCTGTTGTTATCGCGCTTGGGGCGGAAATGTTGATGCTGGCTGACCGGGCTGATAGCATTGAAGATTGCGAAGCGCTTGTGGAAACCGCCATTGCATCGGGCCGCGCAGCGGAGAAATTCGAGGCGATGGTCGCAGCGCTGGGCGGGCCAAACGATTTTGTGGGCCATACAACCCGCCATCTGCCAAGCGCCCCGATGAAACGCGACGTTATGGCTGGCGCAAGCGGCATCATCACCGAAATTGACACGCGCGCGGTCGGCCTTGCGGTTGTTGCACTGGGCGGCGGGCGCACCCGCGCTGATCAGGAGGTCGATCATGCGGTCGGCTTCACACATCTGGCCACGCGCGGGCAACGGATCGAACCTACGACGCTGCTTGGCGTTGTGCATGCACGATCCGAGGCTGGGCTTGAAAGCGCTGCACAGTTGCTGCATGCGGCCTATCGCATCGGTGACGCTGCGCCCCCATCCATCCCCACGATTTTGGAGCGGATTATCGCATGACATTACTCGTTGCCATTAATGGCTGGGATGCCGAACCCTGGGCCGAACGCTTCCGCCGTTTTATGCCAGGCCGGCCGGTCATTATTGCAGGAACACCCGTCGACGAAGACGCTGTGCGCTACGTGGCGACATGGAAGCACACGCCGCATTCGCTCACGCCGTTCAAGAACCTCACGGTTATTTTTTCGCTCGGCGCCGGCGTCGATCATCTTTTTTCTGACCCCGGCCTGCCGGATGTGCCCTTGGTACGCGTTGTTGATCCCGATTTGACCGCACGCATGAGCGAATATGTCGTGCTGCACTGCCTGATGCATCTGCGCCAGCAACGGCTGTATGATGCCCAGCAGCGCGATAAATTATGGCATGACGACCGCTTTCAACCCGCCGCTGGCGAAGTTGATGTCGGCATTATGGGCATGGGCGAATTGGGGCAGGATGCGGCCAGAAAACTGCTGGCTCTCGGTTTTCGTGTGAATGGCTGGTCGCGGACAGCGCGCGCTGTGGAAGGCGTCAATACGTATGCCGGTCATTCCGAACTCACGGATTTTCTCGGCAATACGGATATTCTCGTCGCTCTGCTGCCTTTAACTCCGGACACGCAAGGGATCATCAATGCAGCACGCCTGCGCCAGTTGCGGCGCAATGGACGGCTGGGTGGGCCCTATCTCATCAATGCCGGCCGTGGCGGCCTGCAACGGGAGAACGACATTCTGGCTTGCATCCATGATGGAACGCTGAAAGGCGCCACACTTGATGTGTTTGAGACAGAACCGCTTCCACCGGATTCACCGCTCTGGACGCATCCCGCCATCACGGTCACACCGCACAACGCGGCCATGAGCAATCCCGATACGATTGGCAAACAGATTGCCGATCAAATCTCTGCATTTGAATCCGGTCACCCGTTGCAAAATCGGGTGGACAGGCAGCGGCGTTATTAAATCGCGGCCACATTCAACCGCCGGATTGATGTGACAGGGCCGCCGCCCTTGGCAACAATGCGGTCAGCGGCCTGCTGTAGCGGCTCACGCATCACCAGCATATGGTGGCCATTGGCGTGCAGCAGCGTCTCGGCGTCGCACATGATTCCGACATGACCCTTCCAGAAAATCAGATCGCCACGGCGTAGTGACGTTTCCATTTTGCCATCAGAAATCGAATGGCCAAGCTGGCTTTCCTGCATATCGCTGTCTCTTGGCGCATTCACGCCCGCCATGCGCAGGGCTATCTGCACGAGACCGGAACAATCCAGCCCATCAGGAGTATTCCCACCCCACAAATAGGGCGCACCCTCCATCCCTTC
>JBOFFO010000357.1:0-12619 GCA_051648665.1 Beijerinckiaceae bacterium
GCATGAGGAATGGATTGCGCGGTTTCCTTCGCTCTATTCGTCTGCCAACAATCATCGTGTCGCTGAATTGTCGGGGCTGCTTATTTGTCATTGTATGCGAGGCGCTTCGAAAATTGAACGCCAATCTGTTATAGATGCGCTTGCCAAAATACTTCAGCAGCAAATTGTGCCTGATGGAGTTGGCGCTGAACAGGCGCCAAATTATACTGCATTTTCTATTGAAATTGCATTGGTGGCCTTTGCATTTGCAGAGGTTAGAGCAGACAATTTACCTGAAGATTTGACCAAGAGGCTTTTTAGATTTTTAGAATTCTCGGTCTGGAGCATGGATCGACATGGGTTTTCGCCTGATATTGGCGATAATGATGCCGGTCGCGCCATAATGCTTTACCAGAAGCAGGAGCCGCGCTACCTCGCATCAGTATGTGCCATGTTATCTGCATGGTTGGGAGCGCCGCGCCTTGCCCCACCAGATCACGAGCCGCATATCCGCGACCTCCTTTTCAAGTCATCGCCCTCCAAAAAAAGACCACCAATGGGCATGAAAAATTGGTGCGAAGGTGGATATTCGATCTGGCGTGGAGAAGATGCATCGTATCAACTTATATTTGATCATGGACCGCTTGGTCATCTTTCTATCGCGGCGCATGGTCATGCGGACACTTTGGCAGTTTGGCTCACGATTGATGATACACCGGTTCTGGTTGATGCAGGAACATTGAGCTACATTGGTGCTAGTCCAGATCGCAATCTGTTTCGCGAAACGATCATGCATAATACGTTGAATATTGATCAAAGATCATCTAGTCAGATCGCCGGGCCATTTAATTGGTCAAAGAAAGCATTACCAAAAATAGAGTGTTTGGACGCTGCGGCAAGAAAAGTCGAAGCGTCACACAATGGTTATTATGCATCACATGGAGTATCAGTGTATCGTTCGGTTCAAGTTGTCGACAATTCTGACATTGTTCTTTTGGACAGATTGAGCCGCGGTCAATCGGATAAAGTGTACATCCCTTTTCTGTTCGGACCTGCCATATTTGTGGACTATGAAAGCGATTCTTGGATTTTGCGGCGCAAAGACGATTCACGTGCACTGGCGACGTTAAAATCGGATGGGCCATTGATTGGAAGCATTATTAATGACAGAAGCGCGCATCCCTATGGGCGCATTGCGTTGAACTATGGAATGGCCGTGAATACGGCGTGTTTGTTGTTCCAAGGCAGGCTAGAAACTGGGGATGTACAGAAAACCACCATAAAAATCGCGCCATGAGCAAGCTCCATATTACAGTGTTCGATACAGATGGCGGCAATCCTTATGGGCGCGAGGTTGCTGCACTTTTGCAAGTTTCGGGCTATCACGTGGAAGCTATTTTGCCTTCTGACACTGGATGGCTACCTGACGGCCTGAAGGCGCAGCTTTGTCTGCCTGCAAATGGTAAAGCGAGCGGCGTAGCGCAAATTGGACGTCAATTACATGGCATCGTACGCACAGCAGTAAATGCTCTTTTTCGACGCCATATGCTCGTCGTGATTATGACACGAAGTTGGTATGATCAGCTTGCTCTTGGTCTTCTGGCGAGATGTGGTGTCCGTGTTATTCTTGTTGCTCATGATCCAGTGCCAAAAATTCCGCTGCCTGGATATGCGGATCGTGTGCGGCGGTTTTTCTGGCGCGCTGCGTGTGTCCGTGTCACGCATTCGGAGCCACTGGCTGTGGAGACAATGCAGGTGTGCAACATGCCGGCAATGGTGGTGCCGCATTTGCCTTTTCACTGCTATGCCGAGTGGACAAAGTCCGTGGCGTCTTTGAAAAAACCAGAAGATGCAGTGCGATTATTGGTGTTGGGGCAGATGCGGGCTGATAAAGGCTTGGAGCGTCTTCCAGCAATATTGTCGCATCTGTCGCCGGCCGTACGAGGCAATTTGCGCCTTGGATTTGCAGGTCGTGGAAAAATGTCGTCCATTGAAGACGAAATTGCGCAATGGATTCAAGTTACGCGGCCAGTGTCACGCGTCAGGTTGAATGATCATGATATTGCCGCAGCATTGAATGAAAGCGACATTCTGCTCGCGCCGTATCCTGTCGTCAGTGCGTCAGGATCTGTCGTACTGGCATTATGTTGCGGGCTTGGTGTGATCGCCTACGATTCTGGGGCGATTGGCGATGTTCTTGACAAGTCTGGATTGGTTCCGTCTGGCGATGAGCGTGCTTTTTCATCTCGGATTGAGCAGGCGATGACGGACGGCGGTGGCCAGCCGCGCATCCCATTGGCGCAATGGCGTGCCCAAGCTCAGGCCGCTTGGATCGCCGCTGTCGAGACAGCGGCGGCCTGATTTTAATTCGAGAAGCCGGCAATATCGCGTGCGAATGCAGGCAGTGCCGGTTGGCTGCCGCGCAATTGAAGCGGCGATGACAGTTGTGCAATGTCCGACGATGTGAGGGGAGGTGTTGGAGCCGGCATGTCACGCATTACAGGCGTCCGTTCCGATGTCACACGGGCGCTGCGCCACATTGCGAGATCATCTTGCGACTGTATACGCACCCAACGATACCCGGTTGATTGCGCCTTGCGCACGTCTGCGCGCAAATTGTCGAGGACATAGTCAGCACTTGCTGTGCGAACGATCAGCACGAGATGGTCTTCGCCGCTGCCCGTGCGGACATGGGCGAGCAACAGGGCACGGGCCGGAAATCCCTCGGCCAGAAGACGTTGTTTTTTTGTTACGGCAAAGTCGTTGCAGTCGCCTGCAACCGGGTTGATTTCCCAGTTCCCCAGCGCAGCATCCACCGCCTTCATGCGAGGCGCAATGGAAGCGTTTACTTCTGCATTGACGCGGCTAAGTATTGCAAGCGTGCCTGCATCTTCTGCGACCGTCAATGCGCCATCACTGGTGCATTGCGCGGGATTGCGCGCGCAAAACATAACGTGCGCCATGGGCGCCAGCACATGAACCGTCGCACCGATCCTGATGACTGTAGTGATCGAATTCTGGCTCTCAGCATAAGGCACGGCGCTTGCCATGCCCGGCAGGACAACCATTGCCAAGGCCATTCCGGCCATCATCGTTTTTTTCATGACACCATCCCCGATGTGATGGCGACAATGTCAGAGAAATCCGAAAGCCGGGTTCGTTTCGTTCACTGCTTTTGCGTAGCGGCATTTACCAGTGATTAAGCATGTGATTGCGCGGTGCGGCGATAGGTTGTCAGCCTTTGCATGGAGGCGCCTTCAAGAATGAGGCATGTCAGATGATGCGTTGCATAGGCGCCAGTATCGATATTTGTACGGTTTCCAACGCACTCTGCTGCTTTTACGGGCGTATGCCCATGCACAATGTGTGCGCCGAAATCACCGCTGTGCGACAGGAAAGGTTCACGGATCCAGCACAGGTCATCTTGCGACTGTTGTGAAAGCGGAACACCCGGACGGACGCCTGCATGGACGAATAAAAAATTGCCGAGTGCGAATGACAGCTTTGTTTCAATAAGAGCGGCACGGTGAGCGGCAGGGAATACATCCAGAAATTCATCACGCAACCCTGTCATTTCATCGGCAGTTCTGACAGCACGCCGTGGAATGCCATAGCTCATCAAGGTTT
Organism: Beijerinckiaceae bacterium; assembly: GCA_051648665.1. Lineage (GTDB taxonomy): Bacteria > Pseudomonadota > Alphaproteobacteria > Rhizobiales > Beijerinckiaceae > Terrirubrum. The sequence goes on from JBOFFO010000357.1 coordinate 3,607, forward strand.
CATAGCCGCCAAAATCGCGCCATTGCGCGAAAATTTCGGGTTCAGCCAGAAATTGCATGGCCATGATTTCATGGTTGCCACGCAACAGAATCCTCTCGCGGCCCACGACGGGTGTAACAAGCTGTTCGATAACGCCACGCGAATCTGGTCCGCGATCAATCATGTCACCGAGGATAATCTCATAGGTTCGGGCAGGAGGGCGTCGTGCTTCTTGCTCAGCAATGCCTTGCTGGATGAGGTTCAGGAGATCCGACCGGCCATGAATATCGCCAATCGCATAGACGCGGATGCCTGGCGGCAGCGCCGGCAAAGGCTCTGATCCGGAGCGCGCAGGCACCGTATTTCTGCGTTTGAAGAATGGCAGCATGGATATCCAAGGCGTGCATCAATGTGCAACGGGCTTTCGCTTAACCTTGTCGCAAGCAATGCGCCATACCGCGCGTTCGATGAAAGCGCTAATAGGAATTAAAGCATTGACTTCAGAATATGTTCATGTTATGTTCTTGCAGATTTTGGAGAGAAGCCATGCCCGACAGCTACAATTCCATGAGTCCATCGCTAACCTCACCATTGATTGGTGGATTTTTGATCGCTCCAGACGATGGCAATGATTTGCCGGAGGTAACGCGCCAGGTTCGCGTCACGGGCGGGTCTGGCAATGTGGCTGTGATCTGGGCCAGCGGCCTTGAGACGATCGAACCCGTCAATGCGGGTGATGTGCTTGACTGGCGTCTGCGCCGCATCAAGGCCACGGGCACGACGGCCACGGGCGTGCGGGGTTATTTCTGATGGTGGGCACGCATATCGGCCCCGGTCAGGCGCGAAGGAAAAGTGCTTCCGGAATCAGCGGTACATCGCTCCTGCCTGCCGGCAGCAAGGTCATGATGCTCGGCCATTCCTTTATTTCAAATGGGCATTTCACCGGGTCGGCCGACGGCACAAACCTCCCGCTGACCACAATCAACAACCGCCTTCTGGGCGATGCGACATGGCTGAAGGCGGCCGACCCGCGCTTCAATCTCGATGCGTTTGTCGATGAGAACCCGCCCTATAAAAGCCCTGTGATTTTTGGCGTGAGTTATCGGCTCAATGGGGCTGCGCAAGCATTTTCCGGCGCATCATTTTACGATGTGACGGAGAATCCGGATCCCTACTATGCCGGCTTTGCCAATTACATGATTGCGCGCGCGCCGGCGGTCATCTGCGGCTCTCTGGGGATCAACGATATTCTTGGCACGCACTTGACTGTCGATACGATCCGCCGCGCCGATACTTTGATTGCGGCATTTCTCAATGCCGGGATTAAGGTCGTCTGGGATACCGTCTGGGGTGTGAACGCCTCGCGCATCCCTGACGGTGACCCGCGTCTGGCCCGCATCGGCGAACTGAATACATGGTTCCGCGCGCAGGTCGGCAGACCGGGATTTTACCTGAATGATGTCGCCGCTATTGTCGGCGAACCGCGACCCAATCAAAGCTATTGGCTGCAGGTTGATCCCGACGGACTGCATCCCACGGAGCGCGGCGCTTACGTTTCGGCGCAGGGCAAGCTCGCCATCCTGCAGAACCTTATTGCGCCGGGTGATTATGCACCGGTGTCGCGCGACCCGGCAGTTGCCAATCTCATGCCGAACGCGTCCTACACCGGCACAAGCGGCACATTGTCGAATGTCTCCGGTGTGGCGGCTACGGGTCTTTCGATTATGCGGCTGGCCGGCACGTCCATCATTACAGCCTCGAAAGAGGCTGGCGATGTGGCCGGCTTCGACAAGCAGGTGCTGACAATCACGCCGGGTGGCGCGGCGGGCGTGGAGCAAGTGACCGTCAATCAGACTGCCAACGTCACGCTTGCATCGCTTGGCCTTGTGCCGGGCGACTGGCTGCAGGGGCTGCAATTTGTCGAGCTGTCGCCGTGGGACCATTGGGTGCAGGCAACATGGCAGATATTGCTCGGCACCAGCAGCACGACGCGCTGGACCACTGGCATCGGCCGCACGCTGAACACGACCGGAACCTATCGCATTCTGCCTCAGGGGGGCGGCTTCTGGCTGGTCAGCGAACCCTTTCAGATCGGTGCAACCGACACGCATCTGCGCCTGTCGCCCACCTCAGGCACGATGCTGTCCTTGCGCTACATGGGCAATGCCACGGGAACGGGAACGGCCAAGATCAGCAAGCCCATCCTGCGCAAGGTTCCCAATCCAAAAACAGTCTGGAACCTTTGACCCCGCTAATCAGACACAGACCTGCCGCGCAGGGTTGTGAACGGCCATCGCCCCTTGCTAAGGGCGTCCATGGCACTTCCTCCTCTGCGCGCTGGCGTTCTGTCTGATCCTGCCACCGGATTGCGTCCGGCATCAGCGACCATTGCTGGCCTCGACGGCGTGCGCGCGGTCAGCATCCTGATCGTGATGCTCTCGCATTCCGGTTTGCAGCATGTGGTGCCGGGTGTTTTCGGCGTCACCATTTTCTTTTTCATCAGCGGATATCTCATCACCACGCTGCTGCTGCGCGAGCACGCGCGCGACGGGCATATCAGCGTGCGCGCCTTTTACCTTCGGCGTATTGTGCGGCTCTATCCGCCCTTGCTGATTTACCTGGCGGCGATGGTCGCCTTTCAAATCGTCTCGCAGCGCGGTGTTGAATGGTGGGGCCTGCTTGGCGCGCTGTTCTATTTCGGCAATTATCTCTACGCCCTCGCACCGGAGCGGATCGCGCCTTACGGCGCGCATCTCTGGTCGCTCGCCATCGAGGAACATTTCTATCTCGTGTTCCCGTTCCTGTTTGCGCTCCTGGCGGCGCGGACCCGATGGCTCGTCACCGTGCTCTCTGTTCTGTGCATCCTCGCGCTTGCCCTGCGCCTCGGATACAGCGCCGCCGGCATACGCAGCGAAACCTATCTGCTGGTGGCGACGGAAACGCGGTTCGATTCCATCCTTTTCGGCTGCCTGACTGCGATTGCGGTCAATAGTCAGCACGGTGAGCGGTTTGTGGAATGGGTCACACATCCTGCTGTTGTGGCAGGAGCCTTGGCGCTGATCGTGCTGAGCTTTGTCTATCGTGATGCGGCATTCCGCCAGACATGGCGTTTCACGGTGCAGGGGCTTGCGCTTGTGCCTCTTGTACTCGCCGTGGTGGCGGCACCGCTCTATCGCGCGATCCAGTCCCTGTTCAACTCATGGCCGATGCGCTGGACCGGTGCACTGAGTTACTCACTTTATCTCTGGCATTATGTGCTGTTCGATCTGGCAAACCATGGATTGCCCGCCATGCCAGCGCCGCTGCGTTACGCCGCAGGCTGGGCGCTATCCTTCATGGTCGCGCTGCTGGTCTTTGTTCTGATCGAACGGCCATTGTTTGCTTTGCGGCGGCGGCTTGGGGGTCAAGGGCATGCCGAAAGCCGTTCAGGCTGAGCGTCAGGCTGAAATGCCGCACTGCTGGAACAGCTCATGCCGGTAAGCGGCCTTTACCCCTGCTGATCGCCGCCCGGCGGACGGCCAGGCCCACCGGCCGCGCCGGTTCAGCACCGCATACCGCTCAAACACCTGCGCATAGCATTGCGGATTGGAGACATGCCGCTTTTTTGCCTGCCGTATGCCCGTGCCATAGGGCGACGCCGCTTCTACTGGTGCGGCTGTCAGCGCTAAAAGCGCCATAGCGGCGACGGCAACAAGTGCGGATTTGGGCATCCGTGAATCCCCAGTTCACAAGGCAGTTGCTGACAAGCCTATCCCTGCCGAGTTGTCTGCTCAACGGGGCATGGAATGGCAGTCGCCAGATGCAGTCCCGGCTTTTCCTTGCCTTTTGGCCAAGGCGTCGTTATCTCCCCGCAAAGCTCGGCGACACAACGCCCCGGATGCCCCATGCAGACTGTCATCATCGTTATCCACCTTATGATCGTGCTCGCGCTGGTGGCGCTGATCCTTCTCCAGCGGTCCGAAGGCGGTGGGCTGGGCATGGGCGGCGGCGGCGTTCAGGGCTTTATGACCGGGCGCGGTCAGGCCAATGCGCTGACCCGCGCAACAGCGATTCTGGCCACAGGCTTCTTTCTGACCAGCCTCATCCTGTCGATCATGGCCGGGCAGGGGCGTGCGCCGCGGTCGATCATTGATGGCGCGGCACCCGTTTCGGCCCCGGCGCCTGGCCAGCCGGCACCGCCCATCGGCTCCGGGCAGGGCGGCGTGCTCGACCAGTTGCGCCAGATGCAGCAGCCGTCCGGCGCCCCCGCTGCACCGACGCCGCCAGCGCCTGCGGGCGCGCCGCAGGTGCCACAGTCCCGCTAATCAGACAGGCCGCAAGGCAGGGGCCGGAGCGATCCGGCCCTTTTTCATGGCACGGTGCTGAACCCTTCACAGGAAAACGTCAGCCCGGCGTAAAACGCACTGGCCAAGTCTTGAGTCGAAGGATAACCCACGATTCCCATGACGCGATATGTTTTCATCACCGGCGGCGTGGTCTCCTCCCTTGGCAAAGGTCTGGCAGCGGCGGCTCTTGCCGCCACACTGCAGGCGCGTGGCTACAAGGTCCGCATCCGCAAGCTTGACCCCTATCTGAACGTGGATCCGGGGACGATGAGCCCGTATCAGCATGGCGAGGTGTTCGTCACTGATGACGGGGCAGAGACAGACCTCGACCTCGGCCACTACGAGCGCTTCACCGGCCGCTCGGCGACGCGCAGCGACAACATCACGACCGGCCGCATCTATCTCGACATCATCACCAAGGAGCGGCGGGGCGATTACCTCGGCGGCACCGTGCAGGTCATTCCGCACGTCACCAACGCGATCAAGGATTTCGTCGTCACCGGTAACGAGGATTATGATTTCGTGCTCGTCGAAATCGGCGGCACGGTCGGCGACATTGAAGGCTTGCCGTTTTTCGAGGCGATCCGCCAGTTGAAAAACGAACTGCCGCGCGGCACAGCGATTTATGTGCACCTCACCCTGCTGCCCTATATTCCCAGTGCCGGCGAATTAAAGACAAAGCCGACGCAGCATTCCGTGGCGACGTTGCGCTCGATCGGTATTCAGCCGGATATCCTGCTCTGCCGCACCGACCGGGAAATCCCGCACGAGGAGCGGCGCAAGCTCGCCCTGTTCTGCAATGTGCGCGAAACCGCCGTCATACAGGCGCTGGACGCGGCGTCGATTTACGATGTGCCGCTGGCTTATCAGAAAGAGGGCCTCGACCGCGAGGTGCTGGCCGCCTTCGGCATTGCCGATGAGCGCGCGCCGGATATGTCGCGTTGGCAAACCATTTCGCAGACGCTGCATAATCCGGAAGGCGAGGTCACCATCGCCGTGGTCGGCAAATACACCGGCCTGAAGGATGCGTATAAATCACTGATCGAGGCGTTGACTCATGGCGGCATCGCCAACCACGTCAAGGTCAATCTCGACTGGATCGAGAGTGATATTTTCGAGAAGGAAGATCCGGCGCCCTATCTGGAGCATGTCCACGGTATTCTCGTGCCGGGCGGCTTCGGCGTGCGCGGCGCGGAAGGAAAAATCCGCGCCGTGACATTCGCCCGTGAACGTAAGGTGCCGTATTTCGGTATCTGTTTCGGCATGCAGATGGCGTGCATCGAAGCGGCGCGCAATCTTGCTGGAATTTCCGACGCCAACTCCACCGAATTTGGCCCGGCAAAAGAGCCGGTTGTTGGCCTGATGACGGAATGGATGAAGGGCAACGAGCTGGAACAGCGCAAGTCTGGCGGCGATCTCGGCGGCACGATGCGGCTTGGCGCCTACCGCAATTCGCTGAAAGCCGGCTCGCACATCGCAAAAATTTACGGCGCAACCGATATTTCCGAGCGCCACCGCCACCGCTACGAGGTCAACATGGCCTATCGCGAGCGGCTGGAGCATGCGGGCCTCGTTTTCGCCGGGCTGTCGCCGGACGGGCTGCTGCCGGAAACGGTAGAATATGCCGACCATCCCTGGTTCATCGGCGTGCAATATCACCCGGAACTGAAATCGCGTCCGTTCGAGCCGCATCCTTTGTTCGCGAGCTTTATCGAGGCGGCGAAAGAACAGAGCCGGTTGGTGTGATACCGCTTTAAGCACGCCTGCCAATGCGCTAGCTTGAATGCCGGATTGCAACGGTGCGGCGGTTAACAATGACGGATGCCACTCCCAAACTGCGCGGTGGGTGCCTTTGCGGCGATGTGCGCTACGAAATTGCCGGCAAGCCCCGCTGGGTCGCCCATTGCCATTGCGAAAGCTGCCGCCGCGCCATGTCTGGCGCCTTTGCCACATGGGTTGGTCTCACAACGGAGCAGTGGAAGCTGCAACAAGGAGAGGTAAAATCCTATACGTCATCGCCTGGCGCGTTGCGCAGCTTCTGCCCACGCTGCGGCGCGCCGCTGACCTTCGTCGGCGAGAAATGGCCGGATGAAATTCATGTACTGGCCGGCTCGCTCGATGATCCTGCGGCTGTACAGCCGCAGCTTCATGTCAACGCGGCGGAAGGGCTGCCGTGGGCCGATATCCATGACGCGCTGCCGCGGTTTGCCCATTTCGCTTATGGAGCGCAGCCCGTGCGCGTGGGGCCACGCAAGGAATGAACGGGGCGGATGTGATCGACCACCTTGTCATCCCCTCGCGCAATCTCGATGCGCAGGCGGACCTGTTGCGCCGCATGGGTTTTCAGGTTGGCGCGCGTAACCGTCATCCCTGGGGGACGGAAAATCATATCGTTCAATTTTCAAACCGGACATTTCTTGAGCCTATAGCCATCGGGCATGAGCCGAATTTCCTGCCGCTCACACCGGATGCCTTTTCGTTTGGCGGTTTCATCAGCGATTATTTGCGCGAACGCGAAGGGCTGGCGATGCTGGTGTTGCGCAGCGACGATGCAAGCGCAGACAAGGCCCGGTTCGATGCCGCAGGCATTGGCTGGGGCGACACGTTCTTTTTTGAACGCAAGGGCGCGCGGCCCGATGGCACGCCGGTGCATGTCGCGTTCACGCTGGCCTTCGCCCATGATGCGCTGGCGCCCGCCTGCGGATTTTTTACCTGCCAGCAGCATTTTCCGGAAGCGTTCTGGAATCCTGCCGCGCAAATTCATGCCAACGGCGCGGTGGGTGTCACGCAGGTGGTTATGGTGGCAGACGATCCGCGCGCCCATGACGGGTTCCGTGCCGATTTCGGCGCGGCCGGCGCGCTCGCCATTCTCACGCCGGCAACGGCGGAATCACGGTATGGCACGGCGGCCCTTCCGCAGACCCGAGGTGCGCATTTTGCCGCGTTCCATGTCGCTGTGCCGGCGCTCGACCGCGTGCGCCGAGTGCTGGAACAGAGCGGTCTGCCTTTTGATGCGGCAAGCGGGCGGATGATCGTGCCGGCCAGTGCCGGGCTGGGCTGCGCCTGCATCTTTGAAATAGTGTGACCAGCATTTCCACCCGCGGCCCTTTTCGATGGGCCGATTCCCGTGTTGAATGACCCATACCCTTCTGTCCCAAGGGGCTGTCCATGCTTGCTTCGATTGCCGGGTTGCCGGCCTTTCTTGCCTACTGCGTCGCTGCACTCGCGCTCGTGGCGATTTTCCTGTTCGTTTATACGAAAGTGACGGCACACAATGAATTTGTGCTGATCCGCAACAATGTCAGCGCCGCCGGCGTCAGCCTTGGCCTAGCGCTGGTCGGGTACTCGATCCCGCTTTCCTCGGCGATGCGGTATGCGGCCAATGTCTGGGACATGATGATCTGGGGCGTGATCGCATTGATCGTGCAGATTATGATTTATTTTGTCGTGCGGCTGGTATTCCCCGATCTGTCGAACCGGATCGAGGCGAACGAACATGCGGTAGCGATTTTTGCCGGTGCAGCGGCTGTGGCGGGCGGCACGCTGAATGCCGTCGCCATGTCCTACTGAGCGAACCACAATGGCCGGCCCGATCCAGCGCCATCCCAAACGGTCGATCAAGCCGCCGCTGATCGGCATTGGCGTTGGCGCCGCAGTGCTCGGCGCTGCCGGTGCATACGGGTTGACGATGCGCGGGAATTGTTCGGAAGGCCGCGTGATTGAAAGTCTGGCGCAATGCAAATCCGTGGTCGGGTTTCAGCATCATGCCTTGTGCGAACAGGCATTCACCCGCGTGCAGCCCTCGCGCAGCGGCGTGGCGGATTCCGCCGTGTTCGTCACGACCGCCCGCGGCAACGATGTGCCGCAGGTCGCGCCGTTGATCCGCAACGCCGGCGAGGTGAAGTGGCGCATGACCTCCAGCCAGGCGCTGGTGGAGCCCTATCGCAACAATTGTAGCAGTTCGCGGTCCGGGTCGGGCAGCTCGGGCGGATCATCGGCGCGCTCATGGGGTGGCGGGGACAGTGGCGGGTCATCGACAACCACCGGAACCGATGGCGCGCATGGCGCATCACGCGGGGGATTTGGCGGAACCGCCATGTCCTTCTTCAGCCGCGGCAGCTAACCGATGCGCCGCATCCATTGCCGCGAGCGTGCCAACTGGCAGGAGCGCGCGCGAAAACTCGGTTTCACATTCCACACCATCGACGGCGAGAAATACTGGGACGAGACAGCGTTCTATGCCTTCTCATTGCGCGAGATCGAAACCGGCATCGAGGATGTCGCCAATAATCTTTATCAGCTCTGTCTGAGTGCGGTGGATCGCATCGTAAAAGATGAACGCTTGCTGCGCCGGCTGGCGATTCCAGAGTTGGCTTGGGATTGTATGGCGCGCAGCTGGAATGAAAAACAGCCGTCACTCTATGGCCGGTTTGATTTCCGCTTCGATGGCGCAAGTCCGGCGAAGCTGCTTGAGTTCAATGGCGATACACCGACCTCGATTTATGAGGCGGCTGTATTCCAGTGGTATTGGCTGGAGGTTTCCATAGCCAATGGCACGCTGCGGCGCGGTACAGACCAGTTCAACGGATTGCATGAAGCGCTGGTGGCGCGTTTTCGGGATATCGCCGCCGGCGGCGCGGTGCATCTGGCATCGTTTCCTGATCATGAAGAGGACCGGGGGACCGTCGCCTATCTGGAGGAATGCGTGC
>JBOFFO010000358.1:0-3919 GCA_051648665.1 Beijerinckiaceae bacterium
TAGCCGTGGAACAGCTCGATCACATGGTCGGGACCATTCATGAAGGCGTCATGGATGTCCTTGCGGATGATCACGCCGCCCATCGGCACCGTGCCGGAGGTGATGCCCTTGGCGAAGGTGATCATATCCGGCACCACGCCGTAGCGCTCGGCAGCGAAGGAGAAACCAAGCCGGCCAAAGCCGGTGATCACCTCGTCGAAAATCAGGAGGATGCCGTGCTTGTCGCAGATCGCGCGCAGCTTCTGCAGATAGCCCTTCGGCGGCGGCAGGCCGCCGGTGGAGCCGGCCATCGGTTCGACCATCACGGCGGCGATTGTTGAGGCGTCATGCAGCGCGACGATGCGCTCCAGCTCATCGGCGAAATGCGCACCATACTCCGGCTCGCCCTTGGTGAAGGCTTGCTGCGACCGGTCATAAGTTGCGGGCAGATGATCGACACCGGTGAGCAGCGAGCCGAAGAATTTGCGGTTCGGAACGATGCCGCCAACCGAAATGCCGCCGAAACCGACGCCGTGATAGCCGCGTTCACGGCCGATCAGCCGTGTCTTCGAGCCTTTTCCAGTCACATTGAAATAGGCGAGCGCGATTTTCAGCGCCGTGTCGGCGGCCTCCGAGCCGGAGCCGCAAAAGAACACATGGTCGAGGCCCTTCGGCGCCATCGCAGCAATGCGCGCGGCCAACGCGAACACTTTCGGGTGGCCGAACTGGAAATTCGGCGCGTAATCCAGCTCTTCCGCCTGCTTTTGAATGGCCTCAATGATCGGGCGGCGGCCATGGCCAGCATTGCAGCACCAGAGGCCAGCGGTGGCGTCCAGAATTTTGGCGCCGTCGCTGGTGATATAGTGCATGTCCTTGGCGCCTGCGACCATGCGCGGGCGGCGCTTGAAAGCCCGGTTGGCGGTGAACGGCATCCACAGGGATTCAAGATCGTTGGGCGCGAGATTGGCGGACATGGAAGGATACTTTCCTGAACGAGATTTATTGCGGGTTGGCGGGATAGCCGGCGGATGTCAGCGCATTGGCGAAATCCTGCGCCGGTTTTGCCGTGGTGATGGCAGCTTTTCCGCCAGCAAGATCGACCGTGACTTTTGCGGCAGGGTCGAGGCGCTGGATGACACGGGTCACGGCATTGGCGCAGCCTGAGCAGGTCATGCCCTTCACCGCGAGATTGATGGTTTGATCAGTCATTGGCCGGTCCTATGGCTTCAGCCTCCACCTCAAACAGGAAGGCCGGATTGGCGAGGCCTGAAACCTGCAAGAAGGTCGAGGCGCAGATATGGCCTTTCAGCTTCTTGTCACGCATGGCGCGCACCAGTGTGATGCTGTTGGGCGGCACAGCGAACATCGAGACCTTCAGGATATTCTCGACCCGCATGTCGGCGGAGTCGATGATGGTCAGCAGATTGTCCCACGCCTGATCCATCTGCGCGATGAAGTCGCCGGGAACGGTTCCGTCCGACTTTATCCCGATCTGGCCCGAGACCACCAGCCTGCGAGTCCCCCCGATTTTGTGCAGGACGGCATGCGCGTAGGGCGAGGCTGGCGGAAAAACGCCGGGTGGGTTGAGGCGCAAAAACATTGAAAGCTCCAAATGCGGGTTGGCGGGAGGGGCTTGCGCGCCGCTCGCGAAAGAGCGCCACCGGCGGTATGGTTGCCTATCACGAATCACGGCCCATTGCTCCGGGAGCCAGGCCCTTGCCATCAAAAAACTTCCAGCATTTCCGGCCATCGCCGTTTCAGGTCGCTGCCGCCATCCTCATTGCAGGCTTTGTCACCTCTGCAGGGATGATGCTGGCTGGCCAGCCGCTGGGCTTCGTGGTCGCCGCTGGTTTTATCGCGGCAGCCTTTGTTGCGATCGGGCTTGAGGCGCGCGAGCGGGCGGCACAGGCCGCGCGGATTGAGGATGCGCTGGTGCGCATGGCGCGCGGGGTCGAGCAGGTTGGCGCGCATTTGGCCGCAGTTGAGGATCGGCTCAACGGCGCTGAGCGCTGGATTGCCCATGAGGCGCGTGAAGATGTCGCCCAGTCCGCTGCCGAAATCGAGATGCTTGGCACGCTGGTGAAAGAGCTGGCGGTCACCGTTGCCCATCATGATGCTGAACTGGGCGGGCCTGTTCAGCGGGAACAGGAGCAGGCGCAAGCCGCGCGCGAGCCGCAGCGGGCCATCAATTCGGCGACGCCTGACCATGAGGTCAATCTTGTTTTGGCGGCCATCGACCGTTCCATTGCCGAGGCCAGCGTTGATCTGCTGATGCAGCCAATTGTCTCTCTGCCGCAGCGGCGTGTGAAATTCTATGAGGCGACGCCGCAGGTGCGCGCCGCCGATGGGCAGGTGTTCGGACCGGCGCAAATCATGCCGGTCGCCGACGCATCGGGCCGGCGCGTTGCGTTTGATCTGGCGATGGTGAAGCGGCTGTTCGGCGTGACGCGGCGGCTTCTGGCGCGCAGCCGCGATCTCATGGTGTTTGTGCGTGTCGATCTCGCTACGGCACGCGATTCCGAAGCGCTCGTTTCACTGATGCAGGGCAATCAGGATATGGCCGGGCATGTGGTCCTCAGCCTCTCCCAGGCGGGCGTGCGCGCCATCGGGCCTGCTGGTTTCATCCACCTGCGCCGGCTGGGTGATCTTGGTTTTGCTTTTGCGGTAACGGAAGTTGCGGATCTGCGTCTTGATGGCCGCAATCTTTTCGATTCCGGCGTGCGCTATGTGAAAATTCCGGCGTCTCTGATCTTGGCAGATGGTGCGCGCGCACCCTCTGAAATTCATCCCGGCGATCTGGCGCGTCAGCTGTCCCGCAATGGCATTCAGCTCATTGTCGAGAATATCGATCTGGAAAAAACAGTGCCGGAAGTGCTCGATCTCGATGTGCGGTTTGGACAGGGCAATGCATTTTCGCCGCCCCGGGCCATTCGCCCCGAAGTGCTGCAGGCGCGCGAAGCTGTTGAGCCAACATCGCCTGCCGCCAATGATGGGCCGACAGCGGTTTCCACGCCATCGCCGCAACGCATGCCTTACCGCTCTGTGCTGAAGCGGGCGCAATAATCGCCTCACGCCCTTTCCAACGGAAATTCTCACATGTCCGATTTTAGCGCAGTTCCTGTTGCGCCCGGCCTTGCCGCGCTTACAGCAGGCAAGCATTTGCTGCTTGTCGATGTCTGGGGCGTTCTCCACAACGGCATTACGGCCCACGCTGCGGCCGGCGAAGCGCTGACGCAATTCCGGGCACGCGGCGGCACTGTTATTCTCGTTTCTAATGCACCGCGCGCCTCTGATCTGGTGATTGGCTTTCTCGATGGCATGGGCGTGCCGCGCAGCGCCTATGACGGCGTCGTCACCTCAGGCGATGTGGCGCGGCACGTGCTGTCCCAGGCGCCCGAACGGACGCTGCATTATATCGGCCCGCCGCGCGACCGCTCTGTCTTCGCGGGCCTGCCGTTGCAAGAAACTGATGTGGCGCAGGCAGAGCTGGTGCTGTGCGCCGGCCTCGAAGATGACGAGAATGAGACCGCTGCTGATTATGATGCGCGCCTGTCTGCTTGCCGTGCGCGCAACCTGACCATGATCTGCTCTAATCCGGATCTCATTGTCGAGCGGGGTGCGAAACTCGTCTGGTGTGCAGGCGCGATTGCCGAGCGTTACCAAAAAATCGGCGGTCAGGTGATCTGGACCGGTAAACCGCACCGCATCATCTATGAGGCGGCCATCGACATGGCCCGCCAGACCCGCAATACCGAGATTTCAGCGGCGCAAATGATGGCGATTGGTGATGCGCTGCGTACCGATGTTGCGGGTGCGCGCACCCTCGGTATTGACGTCTTGATGACCGCTGACGGCATTCATGGCCATGATCTTCTGGATGAGCGCCGGTTTGTCGATGCGGCAAAGGCGGCGGCTTTTTTTGCAAGCACGCCCTTGCGTC
>JBOFFO010000359.1:0-2760 GCA_051648665.1 Beijerinckiaceae bacterium
GGGCTTGAATTTTCGGAGCCGAAAACCCGCGCCGAATGGGCGAAACTCATGCAGGCAGCCGGCGTGAAGGGGATCCACATCGCCGAGCGCGACACCCAGCGCGCGAAAAAGCCGAAGCCGCGCGGCGTCTTCGTCAACACCTGGTCGGTGGAGGGATTTGTCTCCGAAGGCATGCAGCCGGCGGAACTGGGCTGGGGCACCCATGAGAAATGGCTGCCGGAGAATGGCCGCCTGCACAAGCAAGGCTGTCAGGCCGCCGCTTATCTGTTGCAGCCCGGCGCGAACACCCGCGTGCGTTCATGGACACCGACGCCCGGCCCGCAATATGGATTCCTTGTCACGCACAATGAATCCATTTCGATTGCCGATTATTACACCGTCGGTTCCGGCGCGAAGCCGGATTTCCGGCCGACCTGCCATTACGCCTACCATCCCGCGAATGATGCGGTGCTGTCCCTGCATGAAATGTTCGGTAATGCCGGCCGTGTGCAGGAGGAGCATCACATCCTGACCGAGAATGAAATCGTCGATGGCATCGACGAGTTGGGCGTGCTGCTGTTCGGCCACAAGAAGAATGCCTACTGGTATGGCTCGCAGCTTTCCATCGAGGAAACGCGGAAAATCGCCCCCTACCAGAACGCCACAGGCATGCAGGTGACGTCTGCTGTGCTTGCCGGCATGGTCTGGGCGCTGGAAAATCCCGATGCTGGCATCGTCGAGGCCGACGAGATGGACTACAAGCGCTGCCTTGAGGTGCAGCGTCCCTATCTCGGCCCGGTGATTGGCACCTATACGGACTGGAGGCCGCTCGACGGACGCCCCGGATTCTTCCCCGAGGATATTGACGAGAGCGACCCCTGGCAGTTCCGCAATATTCTGGTCCGCAATTAAAAAAAGCCCGGCACTGCCGGGCTTTTTTATTTCTCCACTCTGTCAGCTCTGCGCTTGCAACGCCGCGCGCAGCGCATCATCCGTCAGCGCGTCCAGCGCGCCATGCACCTTGTAGGCGCGCGTCTTCTGCCCCGGCTGCATCACCAGAATAATGGTTTCCAGCACCGGACAGGCCGGATCGGCGCAGGCGATTTCATTGATCGAGACGGCCACGTCATCGCCGAGCGAAAGCGCCTGCCGCACAGCGCTTTTCAGCGCATTCACCCGGTCCGTATCGCGCTCATTTTTCTTGCCGAAACCGAGGCGGAACATGGCTCACACCGGCAATGTCAATAAACCGGCTGCGCCTTCGGCCGTGCCGAAAATCAGCCGCCGCCCGGCCTTGTCCCATGCCAGCGCCGACACGCGCCCGCTGTCCTTGTCGGCGCGCCGCACCAGCAATTCCGATGCGTCGGTGAGACGGCACAGCAAAATGCAGCCATCCTCATAGCCGATGGCGAGCACCAGCGATTTCGGATGAAACGCCACCTGCGAAACCTTCGCCGGCCGCACGCCACATTCGCGCGGCGGCTTGCCCATCGGGCCTTTTTCGCCCTGAAACGGCCAGATGATCGCGGCATCCGCGCCGCTCGTCGCGAGCCACAGGCCATCATGCGACCAACTCATCGACCGCGTTTTCGACGGGTAGCCGGACATGCGCATATGCTGCTTTTCCGGCAGGCCCCAGCCATGCAACTGGTTTTCCTGCATTGATGTCACCACGAACCGCCCATTGGGCGACCACATGATGTCGAGATGCGAGCCCTTCCATTCCAGAATATCCGGCTTCGCATCGGTGTTGGGAAACCACAGCGACGCGCCGTCGCGATGCGCGATGCCGAGGCGATAGCCTTTCGGTGCAAACACGAGGCCGCGCACGCTGGAGGGCGCGGCGAAAGTTTTCACCACCCCTTTCCGGTCGCGCGCCCGGACATTTTTTCCTGCTGACCACGCCACCGAACCATCCGGCCCGCAGGCCACCGCATCGACCCATTTGCCGTTTTCGTCGGCGATTTCGCTGAGCGCGCCATCGGCGGCAATGCGCATCACCTTGCCGTCATCGCCGCCGGTGATAAACGCATCGCCCGCCTGCATCGCACACAACACGGCGCCATCCGCATGCGCCTTGACGATCGCCGCGCCGTGATGGCCGCCGATGCGCACATCGCCATCCGCCATCACCAGCATTGGCACAGAGCCGCAAAACCCGGCGCTGACAACCTGCGCGCCAGCCAGAAGCGGAACCACATGATCGGTGAGGGAATCGAGGCCCGGCGGTGCTTTGGTCTGCGACATGGGATCAGCTTCTATCACGCCGCCGTGGCGAGAAAACCTTTTTCAATCGCAGCCTTGTCGAGATTGCGCCCGATGAACACGACACGGCTCACGCGCTTTTCATCCGGCTTCCAGTCCCGCTGCACATCGCCATCAAGGATCATGTGCACGCCCTGAAAGACAAACCGCTTTGGCTCGTTCTTGAACGCGACGATGCCCTTGCAGCGCAGGATGTTCGGCCCCTCGCGCTGGGTGAGATCGCTGATCCACGGCATGAATTTATCCGGGTCCACATCGCCTTCGATCTTGAAGGAGACCGACTGCATCTCCTCATCATGATGATGGTGATGCCCCTCTTCGAGAAAATCCGGCTCGATATCGAGAATGCGGTCGAGATCGAAAGCGTTGCGATCCAGGACGGCGGCGAGATCAACCTTCGCCATCTGCGTGCGGTGCAGCTTCGCATAAGGATTGATGGCGCGGATTTGCCGCTCCACGACCGCCAACTCCTCCGCCGAGACCAGATCAATCTTGTTGAGCAGGATGACATCGGCA
>JBOFFO010000360.1:0-4297 GCA_051648665.1 Beijerinckiaceae bacterium
GATGACGAATCCATGTGCGATCCTTGCCGCCAATCCGCTCAAGCGAAAAGCCCGCGTCAAACGCCGAACATGACGGAAAATTCACTTGGCCAATGCGCACGGCGCATGAGAGATTGCACCATTGCCAAATGGAGATTGAGTCATGCTGAAGGCTTGGCTGTTGCGCCTGCACCGCTGGACCACTCTCGTCTTCGCCGTGCCGCTGGCGGTCCTGATCGTCACGGGACTGATCCTGTCGGTCGAGCCGATCATGCAGAGCAGCAGCATCGTGCCCGGTTCAATCACCGCCGCGCAGCTGACCGACATTGTGAAAAAGGCCGATCCGGAAGGCAAGGCGCGCAGCCTCAGCATTCGCGGCTTTGAAGGGTATGTCTCTGTCGGCCTCGCCAATGGCGAGTCGAGCGAACGCGATCTCAAGAGCGGTGAGGAAATCGAGGATGGCGAGGACTGGCTCGCCGAATTTATGGGGTCGAACCGCCGCATCCATGAGCATCTGATCGGCGATCTCGGCTGGCTGGTGATTGCGTCCACCTGGGCGATGATGGTGCTGATGGTCATTGGCGTGCTGATGGGCCTGCCCTTCCTGCGCAACACGGTGGGCGGCTGGCACCGCATGATCGCCTGGGTGCTGCTGCCGCTGCTGATTATCAGCCCGCTCTCAGGCCTTGGCATTGCGCATGGCATTTCCCTCGCTGGCCCCACGCCTCAAACCGATCGCACGCCGGTGCCGCTGGTTGACGCCATCGCGATCGTCGCGGCGAAGCATGATCTCTCCGGCCTGACCTCGATCCGCACGCGCGGCGGGCGGCTGATGGCGCGCATTTATGAAGGCAGCGAACTGAAAGCCTACGCCATCACCAAAACCGGCACGGTGGCGCTGCCGCGCAACTGGACGCGCACGATCCATGAAGGCAACTGGGCCGGCTCATTTTCTGGCTGGCTGAATGTCATCACCTCCATCGCTTTCATCGCGCTGATGGGAACGGGAATTTTCATCTGGGCGCGGCGCACGCTGAAATTGCGCGCGATGAAACGGCGGAAGGCCGCAGCGCTGGCAGCGGCGGAGTGAGAAGCTGCCAGCCCCCTCTTCCTTCTCCCCGTGCCAACGGGGAGAAGGTGGCCCGAAGGGCCGGATGAGGGGCAACGAAAAATGCCCCTATCGGAAAAGGATATGCGCTCACCCGTCACTGCGTGGCCCCCTCTCCCGCAAGCGGGGAGAGGGAAAGGCAAAACAACGCCATCGTGGCCCGTCGCAATTTCAAAAAATCTTCCGGTATTGCACGAAGCCGGATTTATCCGCGATCCGATCATAGAGCAGCATCGCCGTCTCGTTGCTCTCATGTGTCAGCCAATGCACGCGGTTGGCGCCCTGCGCCTTCGCCTTGGCATAGACCGCCTCGATCAGCGCGCGCCCGACGCCCTTGCCGCGCGCCGCCTCCACCGTAAACAGATCTTGCAAATAACAATAATCCCCGCGCGTCCAGCAGGAGCGGTGGAAAATGTAATGCACGATGCCTGTCAGTGCATCGCCCTCAAACGCACCGAGCACATGCATTGGTTCGTTGGCATCATGGAACCGCGCCCATGTGAGGTCGGTCACGTCATCGGGTATGACGGTTTTATAGAAAGCCTGATAGCCCTTCCACAACGGCTCCCATTGGGCGCGGTCGGCAGGCGTTAAAACACGGACGGTGACAGCCATCATGCGCTCCAAAAAAATCGGGGCGCATCGCTGCGCCCCTGTTGATCCTAGTCGAGATGGAATTTCGACAATTCCCGGTGCTCGCCATGGATGCGCCGCACCGTGCCCGTCACCGAGCGATAGACGATGGTTTCCGTCTCAATCACGTCACCGGCAAAATAAACGCCCTTCAGCAACGCGCCATCCGTGACGCCTGTCGCCGCGACGATCACATCGCCGCCGGCCATTTCATGCAGATTATATTTCCGCTTCGGATCCTTGATGCCCATTTTCGCCGCGCGCTCGATTTTCGCCGGCGTATCGAGGATCAGGCGGCTCTGCATCTGCCCGCCGACGCAGCGCAGCGCGCCCGCCGCCAGCACACCCTCCGGCGCGCCGCCGATGCCCAGATACATGTCGATGCCGGTTTCCGGCTGCGTCGTGTGGATGACGCCGGCCACGTCGCCATCGGTGATGAGGCGGATCGAGCAGCCGACCTTGCGCACATCAGCGATCAGTTTTTCATGGCGCGGACGGTCCATAATAAGAACCGTAATCTCGCCCGGCTTCACGCCCTTGGCCTTGGCCAGCGCGCGGATATTGTCTTCCGGTGTCGCATCGAGATCGACAAGGCCTTCGTCATAACCAGGGCCGATGGCGATTTTGTCCATATAAACGTCCGGCGCGTAAAGCAGATTGCCGGCCGGCGCCATCGCCATCACGGCAATCGAGCCGGGCATGTCCTTGGCGCACAGCGTCGTGCCTTCCAGCGGATCGACCGCGATATCGACCTTCATGCCTTTGCCGTTGCCAACCTTTTCACCGATGAACAGCATCGGCGCTTCATCGCGCTCGCCTTCACCAATGACAATGGTGCCGTCGATCGACAATTTGTTGAGTTCGCGCCGCATCGCATCGACCGCCGCCTGATCCGCCATTTTCTCATTGCCGTGGCCGCGCAGCCGCGCCGACGCCACCGCCGCACGCTCGGTGACGCGCACCAGTTCGAGGGTGAGAATGCGCTCGATGATTTTGTCCTGCTGGACGATAAGATCGCTCATGGGTGGACCTCTCAGAATCGGTATGCTGTGACTGGTTACGGCAAATTAACGTTCGATGCGGATGACCTGCGGCGCTTCGGTGACAGTGCCGTCGCGCTGCACATGATCGAGCGCCTGCCGGATGGCGCTTTCGGTCGTGGCGTGGGTGATGAGAATAACCGGCACGGTTTCGATTTTTTCACCGCGCGCCGCCCGTCCCTTCTGAACGATGCTTTCCAGCGAAATCTGCTGCTCCGCCACGCGCGTCGCGATTTTCGCCATCGAGCCGGGCCGTTCAACCACCGAGAGCCGCACATAATAGCCGCCTTCGTGCCGCTGCATCGGCACGCGCTTCATCGCCTCAAGCCGCGCCACCGGCAGGCCGAAGGGCGGCGCAATCACACCGCGCGCCACATCGGCAATATCCGACAGCACCGCAGACGCTGTCGCGTCCCCGCCCGCGCCGGGGCCGATCAGGGTAATTTCGCGCACCGCATCCGCTTCGATGGTCACAGCGTTTGTCACGCCCATGACCTGCGCGATGGCGGAGGTCTTTGGCACCATCGTCGGATGCACGCGCTGCTCCACGCCATGCGCGGTGCGTTCCGCAACGCCGAGCAATTTGATGCGATAGCCAAGCTCGTCGGCCATCGTCAGGTCGAGCGGCGTGATGGCCGAAATGCCTTCCACATGAATCGCATCCGCATCGATCCGCGTGCCGAAAGCGAGGCTCGCAAGGATTGATAATTTATGTGCCGTATCAAACCCGCCGACATCGAAGGTCGGATCGGCTTCCGCATAACCAAGGCGCTGCGCATCCTTCAGGCAGGCATCGAAGGTCAGCCCCTCCAGCTCCATGCGTGACAGAATATAATTGCAGGTGCCATTGAGAATGCCGGACACGCGCGTCACGCTATTGCCGGCGAGCGCCTCGCGCAGCGTCTTCACCACGGGAATGCCACCGGCCGACGACGCCTCGAACAACAGCCCGACGCCCTTCGCCTCGGCCCGCTCCGCCAAAGCCAGCCCATGCTTGGCCAGCAGCGCCTTGTTGGCGGTGATCACATGCTTGCCGGACTCAAGCGCCGCTTCGACGGTCGCGCGAGCCGGGCCTTCATCGCCGCCGATCAGTTCGATGAGGCAATCCACGTCGCCGCTGCGGGCCAGCGCCACGGGATCATCGAACCAGACCATGCCGCCGGCATCGAACCCCCGGTCCTTAGCCTTGCTGCGGGCGCAAATCGCGGTCACCCGGACCGGACGCCCGGACATGGCGGCAAGTTCATTGGCCCGCCGCGCCACAATCCGCGCCACCGCGGCGCCAACGGTGCCCAGACCGGCAATCCCCAATCGCAGCGGCTGGTCAGGCTTGGTCATGGGCGTGTAGTCTCGACAGCAGGGCAACGGGCATTTCGGGGATCGAACGCAGGCGACAGGCAGCCCGGAGAGGCTGGCTGCGGGTCGCACGGAGCCCTTGTCCTGTCAACGGAAAGGCTGTTGGCTGGTTGACGCGCGGGGGCTTTGGCCGCCCGCGCCTCCCCCTGCTCCGCCTGTGCGGACAAGAAACGGAACTCCC
>JBOFFO010000361.1:0-13964 GCA_051648665.1 Beijerinckiaceae bacterium
CTGCACAAACCTCGCGAATTGCGCCCTCTGACGCTGCATCGGTCAGACGCAAATCCGGCTCGTGATGCAACGCATAGTGCAAGCGGCCATGGGCGCTGCCGACCATCCGCTCATGCCACTGGCCATCGCGGCGCTGCCATTGGCGGATCGGCAATGCATCGAAAAATTCATTGGCGACGATCAGCGCCGGCTGGCGCGGCACTTCAGACAAGCGATTGTGCCAGCGCAGGCGTGACGCATCGGCTCGCAATTTTGATGTCTGGCGCGCGCGCAGCACCGGGCTGGTCTCGACCAGATGCACGGTGATTGCCGCATGAAACGCTGGCACGATTTTGGCTGTACGCAGAATATCCGCCATCAGCGTGCCGCGCCCCGGCCCCAGTTCCACGAGCGCCACCGCGTTTGGCGCGCCGATGGATTGCCACGCCTGCAAAAGCCAGACGCCGACCATTTCGCCAAACATCTGCGAAATTTCCGGCGCAGTCGTGAAATCGCCATCCACGCCAATAGGATCGCGGGTCATATAGTAGCCATGAACAGGGTCGGCGAGGCAGAGCGCCATATAGTCTTCGACGCTGATCGGCCCGCTGGCGGCAATTCTTTCAAGAATGCGCGCAAGCAGCGGAGTCACGCGGGCTGCGCTCCGGCTGGAGCAGGACGCGCTGTCGCCACAAGCCAAGCACCGATCAGCGCCATGGGAATGCAGAGCACCATGCCCATCGTCAGCCAGCCGCCCAAAAGATAACCCTGCTGCGCATCCGGCTCTCGGAAAAACTCACAGCCGAAACGCGCGACCGCATATCCAATGCCGAACCACCCGGCGATCAAACCCGGCCGGCGAAAGCCGTAGCGGCGCACCAGCCAGGCCACGAACAGAAACAACAGCAGGCCTTCCGTCGCAGCCTCGTAGAGTTGGCTGGGATGGCGCGGCACATTGCCGCCGCGTGGAAAAACAACGGCCCAAGGCACATCGGTGGGACGGCCCCACAATTCGTCATTGATGAAATTTGCGATACGGCCAAGGAACAGCCCCACCGGCGCCACAGTCGCCAGCACATCCAGCGTTGAGCGCTTGGGGCCGCCCGTGAGGTGCGCGAAGGCAATGCCGGCCAGCGCGCAGCCGATCAACCCGCCGTGGAATGACATGCCGCCCTGCCAGACCTGCAGAATTTCACCGGGGTTCTGCGCGTAATAGGGCAGGTTGTAGAACAGCACTTCGCCGATGCGTCCGCCGAGCACCACCCCTAGCGCGCACCATAACAGCAGATCATCCAGTCGAACCGCGTCGGGACGGGGCTGTTCCGTAGCCCACAGACGGTCGTTGCGTATCAGGCGGCCTGCATACCACCATCCGAAAAACAGTCCGACGACATAGGCCAGCGCATACCAGCGGATGACCAGCGGACCCAGTTCGATCAGATTGGGGCTGATCGCCGGAAAAGGAAGTGCGAAAAAAGCCATTGTCAGGCCGGGATGATCCGGTAGGTCATCTTGTCGTGATGGCCTTTCGTCCCCACGTCCGTCAAGCATGGGAAATGGCAGGCGCGCTCATAAGCGTGGCGCGCTGTTCCCCGACAGGAGCAAGAGATGCGACCGACCACCAACCCAATCCTCGACAATCTATCGAAACTGATGACCGATGCCGCCGGCATGGCGCAAGGCGCCAAGCGCGAAGTGGAAGGCGCGGTGCGCGCCCAGGCGGAAAAATTCCTGCGCGATATGGATGTGGTGCCACGCGATGAGTTTGAGGCCGTGAAGGAAATGGCGAGACTTGCACGCGAAGCCAACGAAGAGCTGGCGCAGCGTGTGGCCGCGCTGGAAGCCAAGCTCGCAACCCGGAGCTGATGCTTCTGCACTGAATGATTGAAACGGCCTGCACATTCCTCATACTGACATCAGCAGCCGTTCTGCACAGTGAAACGCACCATCACCCCGCTTCCGCTGTGGAGGAATCAATGGTGCGCGTTGCCACCAACGCGCGAATCCCGGAGCGTGCCTGCGTTGCTCACGGGAAATATCGCGTGATGACAGCATGAGCGTTGCGGCGCTTGGCTGCACATCATCAGCCCCGACGGCACTTGGGAATGTTGCGGCGTCATGCTTAAACAAGCAGGAGTGATTCGCGCAGTTTTCCCGGTGTTGCTGCGGTGTTTCGCGTCAGTTGCGTCTGCCCCTTTAGCGATTGCGCGCGAAAGAGAAAAAAATGCCGCAGGTGGCTTCCACCGCAGACCGTCATGAACATCCGCTCGATGTCATTGAACGGCTCGCCTCGACCCGGTCATGGCAATTTGATCGTGATGCCGATGACGAAATCGCCATTACTGTGACGGGCCGCTGGGCTGAATATCATGTGGCCTTCACATGGCTTCCGGATATGGAGGCGCTGCATGTGGCGTGCGCATTCGATCTCAAGGTTGCCGATACACGCCGGGCAGAAACATTGGCGCTGGTTTCCGCCATCAACGAGAAGCTCTGGATCGGCCATTTCGATGTGTGGTCCAATGACAATGTGGTGATGTTCCGCCATGCCCTTCTTCTGGCGGGCGGCGCACAGCCGAACAGCACGCAATGCGAAGCCATTCTCGATATCGCCCTCGATGCGTGCGACCGCCATTTTCAGGCGTTCCAATTCGTTGTCTGGGCGGGCCGCCCGGCGCAGGAAGCGCTGGAAGCGGTGATGTTCGAGACGGTCGGCGAGGCCTGACATCATGACCAGCCGCCTGCCTCACTCGCTCGTCATTATCGGCGCCGGCAAGATGGGCAGCGCCATGCTCGATGGCTGGGTGGCGCTGGGGTTGCCGCCGGACCGGATGGTTGCGATTGACCCGGCGCTTAATGATGACGCGCGCGAGGCGCTGGCGGGCCAAGGGATTTCTATTGCCGCCAGCAGTCAGGATGTCCGTCCGCCAGCGGTGCTGGTTCTGGCGATCAAACCGCAGATGCTCGATGCTGTCGCTCCTGCGCTCGGTGGACTGATTACGCCTCATACACTCACCGTTTCCGTGCTGGCCGGCAAAACAATTGCTGATCTGCAAGCGCGCTGCCCGTCTGCCCGCGCCATTGTGCGCGCGATGCCGAACACTCCTGCATCCGTCGGCCGTGGCATTACCGCCGCCGTGGCCAGCGCCGGCGTAACACCGGCGCAGCGTGATACTGCCGATGCGCTGCTGGGCGCGGTCGGGCGGGTGGAGTGGCTGGAGGATGAAGGGCTGATTGATGCGGTGACGGCCGTCTCCGGTTCCGGCCCCGCCTATGTGTTCCACATGGTTGAAGCGCTGGCCGCTGCCGGAGAACAGGCGGGGCTGCCAGCCCCACTGGCGATGCGGCTGGCGCGCGCGACCGTCGAAGGGTCGGGCGAATTGCTGTACCGGTCGGATCAGCTGCCATCCGTCTTGCGCCAGAACGTGACGTCGCCGGGCGGCACCACTGCCGCTGCACTTGGCGTGTTGATGGCGGAAGAAACTGGACTCACCGCTTTGATGACCGCGGCGGTGGCTGCGGCAAAAAAACGCGCTGGCGAACTCTCTGGCTGATCGGCCTTCCCTTCGCCGCCATTGACTCCTACCCTTTGTGGATCAGCGCAAACACGCATCGGCGCAGGAGTATGTCATGGCCAAAACCTCTACCTCCCTTACGGGCGCGCCGACTGACCCGCGTGAGCGCATTGTTGAAGCAACAATGGCGTTGGCGGCGGAGCGGGACTGGAATGAGATTGAACTCACCGACATCGCCGCACGCGCCGAGGTGTCCTTGCTGCAACTGCGCGACGCCTTCCCGTCGAAGGGCGCGATCCTTGGTGGTTTCGCCCGGCTGATCGACCGCAAGGTGCTGGGTGATTCTGCCGACGATCTGGCAGGCGAACCGGCGAAGGAGCGGCTTTTCGACGTCCTGATGCGCCGGCTCGATGCGCTCGCCCCTTACAAGGCTGCGTTGCGTCGGCTGAAGCCGGCGGTGATGCGGGATCCGGTGACAGCGATGGCGCTGAACAGCGTTGCGGTTAACTCGCATCGCTACATGCTGGCTGCGGCGAACATACCCACTTCGGGACCCTTGGGCGCCTTGCGCACACAGGGCCTGGCCATCGGCTTCGCACGCGTTGTTGATATTTGGTTGCGTGATGATGACCCGGACCAGTCGCGCACGATGGCGGAACTTGACCGTGTGCTGACCCGTGGCGGGCAGATGCTAGACCGCGCTGAAGATGTGATGCGGTTGACGGCCCCATTCCGGGCGTTTGGTGACGGGGTGCGCCGGGCGCGGAAGGACTTTTGTGAGCGGTCACGCCGACACAAGCCGAGGCATGACGCCGCCGGCGACAGTGACGGTTATCGCGACCGGGATGATCCCGTCGCCGTCTGACGAATGCGGACGGGCGCCAGCGCAAGCACCACATGCTGGGGTATACCGCCAGGGGGCGGTGTCTTGCGCTCGTCGCGCGGCATCAGCATAACAGCTGAGCCCATGGCCAGACTGCCGCATGTGACCACAAATCCGGCCGCCATAAGCAGCAGTGCGATCCAGCCACTGGAATCCTGCGCAACGAGCTGCTGGATGCCGCCTACATTGAGACTATAAACACCGAAGGTTGCGCCAAGGCCGATCGCCACGCCGCTCGCCAGATTCACAGCCAGCAGCCGGTGAACGGGATCCTTGGGGGTGGACAACCAGCGCATGGGCCTCTCCGTCATTTCATCGTCGTGCAGTCTGGAGCGGCGTGCCGCTCTTCGCAATGGCTTCGCGCGATTTTCGCCGATGCCTGCGACATCCTGTCCGCATGGGCGCGTCCATTCGGCTTGATCTGATTACTGTCCGTAGGCTTCCCCGCCATTCGAGCGCATGCGCGCCAAAATATCGCGCACAGTGATTTCGCGCGCCGCCTGCCCGTTGGTCCAGTTCGTGCCGGCGGTCAGGCCGTGCGCCGACGGGAGAAGGTGACGCGGCTGCGTTTCAAAGCGCATGCGCATTGTTGTGGAGACACCTTCGCCAAACACGATGGCCTCGCGATTGCCGATGGCTGACAGGAAGCTGATGGTGCTTGCCGAGGCATCGCCAATGGCGGCGCGGATAATGCCCTGGTCGCGCTCGTTGGACAGGCGCATCGAAAACACGGTCGAGCACTGGGATAGAATTGTCGGGTCGAGTTCGCCCGGCCGCTGTGTCACGATGGCAAGATAACAGCCATATTTGCGGCCTTCCTTGGCGATCTTGGCAATCGCTGCGCGCGTCGGTGCAAAACCCAGCGCCTGATTTTCCGGCACATAACGGTGCGCTTCTTCGCAAACCACGAGAATTTCGAACTGGCCGTTGGAATACATCGCCAGATCGAAAGCCATGCGCGACAGGACCGACGCGACCGCGTTAATCACCTCCGATGGCAGCGAGGCCAGCTGAAACACGGTAATGGGCCGGCCATGATCGGGAATGCGAAACAAGTGACTGATGATCGGCTCCGGATTGTCCGCGCCCATCGCACTGTTGAACATGAAACGGTAGCGCGGATCATTCTGCAGCGCATCGAGACGCACGCGCAATGCACGCAAATGAACACGGCTGAAGCGGGGTTCAAGCTGGCCGAGGATTTCATCGATCAGGCCGAACAGATCCAGCATGCGGTAAGGCGATGGCGCTTCAGAAGAATTGCCGCCGCTGTTATTGCCACCGGAAATTGAAATCGGCCGTTTCAGAAGCGAGCTTGTGACTTCATGGGTTGAGTTTGACCGGTACTTCGCTTTAGCCAGCGTGATGAGTTCACGCAGAATGTCACATTCTTCCTCGACCTGCTTGCGGCCACGGAAGAGCACATCGACAAACTCCTCGAAGCGGAACAGCCAGAACGGCAAGTCGAGCGAGCCGGAATCGATGGTGACCGAGGTATCCGGGAATGCAGCCGAGTATTCATTATGGGGATCGAGAATAAGAATGCGCAGGCTCTTGCGCGCCTGCGATGTCTTGCGCAACAGCACCGACACCGAACTGGACTTACCCACACCGGTCGTACCGAGCACGGCGAAATGCTTCTTCAGCATGTCATCGATGGAGATTGTAGCCGGGATGGTCTCATCCTGTGAGATTGTGCCAATGGTGATTGTGGAACGCTCGCCAAGATCGAAGATTTTCTGCAAATCCGCATGGCGAATGCGATGCGCTTGCGCACCCAGATGCGGATATTCGGAAATGCCGCGACGGAATTCGGATTTGCCGTCGGGCAGATCGATCACCGCGCCAAGAAGCTCAACCTCCACATGGATTGCGTTGACGCCTTCATTCTTCCATATCCCATCCGGAGAATGGATATTGAACACCATCGCGGCAATGCGCGATGTTCCCAAATTGATCGTGATAAGTTTGCCGATCGCCCAGCTGTGATGCAGATTCTGTGTGGTCAGCGAACTTTCGGTGGCGATTGTGGCGCGGGCGCCAGAACAGGCAATGACAAAACCGATGGCGCGGTCGGGACGCTGCGCGACATCGCGACGCTCGGTCGCGGCTTGCTGCAAGGGGTCTTTGGAAACGAGCATCTGCATGGCGGCACCTGACATTGGTTCCGCTACGCTAGGCGTGATCGGTTAATGCCGGTTTGTTTTTTATGCGCGAACGCATGAAAGCGCCAACGCGGTTAATGGCCGGTCGCGCGGAATGGTTGATGCCCGTTATCCATGCCTCTTGTTTGCGAAAACTGCGCAATGTCCGGCCTTAACCAGAATCATGCCGCGCTCAATGCCTACCGCTTGCGCCAGCGCTTGCCCTTCGATCCGGCGCTGCCGGGCCTCTGCGGCACAGGCTTGGCGCTGAGTGGCATGGCCTCGCCGCCCCCGAAATTGTGCGGCCCCATATCGGCGTCGGTCGGTTTGCGGGCGCGGGTTTTGGGCAGGTTGGCCGCTAGCCCATAGGATCGTTCGCCAGCATAAGAACCGGCCTCGCGCTCGACATCGGCCTGCCGGGCCAGCGGATCAGCCGCCACCGCCAGTTCGGTCGCCTGCAACCGCTTGATCTCGTCACGCAGCCGCGCTGCGGTTTCAAATTCAAGATCGGCAGCGGCGGTGCGCATGCGCTTTTCCATATCGGCAATAACCGCCTTGAGGTTATGCCCTTCCAACGCCTCACCCTTGGCATCAACCAGTCCACGATCGACTGTTACCCGATCGCGCTCATAAACACTGTCGAGAATATCGGCGATGTTTTTGCGCACACTCTGTGGCGTGATGCCATGCGCAGCATTGTAAGCCTGCTGCTTTTCCCGGCGCCGGTTGGTTTCGCCAATCGCGCGCTCCATCGAGCCGGTCATGTTGTCGGCGTAGAGAATAACCTTGCCATCGACATTGCGCGCGGCGCGACCGATGGTCTGAACCAGCGACGTTTCGCTGCGCAGAAAACCTTCCTTGTCCGCATCGAGGATGGCGACCAGCGCGCATTCGGGAATATCCAGACCTTCGCGCAGAAGGTTGATGCCGACCAGCACATCGAACGCGCCGAGCCGCAAATCGCGGATAATCTCGATGCGCTCGATGGTGTCGATGTCACTGTGCATATACCTTACGCGTACGCCGTGCTCGTGCAGATATTCGGTGAGATCTTCAGCCATGCGCTTGGTCAGCACAGTGACGAGGGTGCGATAGCCCTTCGCTGCAACATCCTTCACCTCACCGAGCAGATCATCAACCTGCGAGCGGGCGGGCCGAATTTCGACCACTGGATCAATAAGGCCGGTGGGCCGGATGACCTGTTCGACAAACACGCCGCCGGTGCGCTCCATTTCCCAGCCACCGGGCGTGGCGGAGACATGCACGGTCTGCGGCCGCATGGCATCCCATTCCTCGAAGCGCAGCGGGCGATTGTCCATGCAGCTTGGCAAACGGAAGCCATATTCCGCCAGCGTCGCCTTGCGCCGGAAGTCGCCACGATACATGCCGCCGATCTGCGGCACGGTGACATGGCTCTCATCGGTGAAGACCAGCGCATTGTCGGGCAGATATTCAAACAAGGTCGGTGGCGGTTCGCCCGGCTTGCGGCCCGTGAGATAGCGTGAATAGTTCTCGATGCCGTTGCAGGAGCCGGTCGCTTCGAGCATCTCAAGATCAAACATGGTGCGCTGTTCAAGCCGCTGCGCCTCCAGCAGCCGGCCCATGCGATACAACTCCTCAAGCCGCTGCTTCAGTTCCGCCTTGATGCTCTTGGTTGCCTGATTGAGCGTCGGGCGCGGCGTCACATAATGGGAATTGGCATAGACTTTTACGAATTTCAGTTCGCCGGTTTTCTGGCCCGTGAGCGGATCGAATTCGTGGATGGATTCAACCTCGTCGCCGAACAGGCCGACGCGCCAGGCGCGGTCCTCATAGTGTGCTGGAAAAATCTCGATCACATCACCGCGCACCCGGAACACGCCACGCGAAAAATCCCCCCCACTGCGCTTGTATTGCAGCGCCACGAGATCGGCGATGAGCTGGCGCTGGTCGATACGGTCGCCAACCTGCACCGTGAAGGTCATCGCCGTATAGGTTTCAACGGAGCCGATGCCGTAAATACACGAGACGGAGGCGACGATGATCACATCGTCGCGCTCCAGCAGCGACCGCGTGGCGGAGTGGCGCATGCGGTCGATCTGCTCGTTGATGGAGGATTCTTTCTCAATGTAGGTGTCCGAGCGCGGCACATAGGCTTCGGGCTGGTAATAATCGTAATAGGAAACGAAATATTCGACGGCGTTGTCCGGGAAAAAATTCTTGAACTCGCCGTAAAGCTGCGCCGCCAACGTTTTGTTAGGCGCAAGGATCAATGCCGGACGTTGCGTCTGTTCAATCACCTTGGCCATCGTGAAAGTCTTGCCGGAACCGGTGACGCCGAGCAGCACCTGATCGCGCTCATGGGCGCGCACGCCTTCCACCAGTTCGGCAATCGCTGTCGGCTGGTCGCCCGCTGGCTCGAAATCGCTTTGCATCCGGAAAGGGATGCCGCCCTCGGATTTGTCCGGGCGGTCCGGCCGGTGCGGCGTCCAGGCGCGGTTCGGATCGATAAAGGGCGAGCCATCACGCAGCCGCGATTCCAGCGCCTTGGCCGTCGCATCGGCGCCGCCCAATCCGGCGAAGGCCGCGGCATCGGGGCCATCGTTCAAAGCAATGTTGAGACGTTCGCGCGGCTCTTCACCCTCACGCAAACCTGCGGGCACTTCATCAACCCAACGGGCAGGCACCGCGCCTTTAGCGGTCTTGCCAATTTTACCCGTCTTGCCCTTCCCGCCCGCAGGACCTGCCCCGGCGCCATGTTCCCCGTTTGGATCATTCAGGCCCAAAGCCTTGGCCAGTCGCGGGTCCACCCCAGTGAGCGGACCGGTATCAAAACCAGCCTGCGGCGCTTCGCCAAAACCTGAGCGATCCGAGGCAGCCGTGCCCGGCCCGGCTGTGCCGCGCCCGATTCCAGGATTCAATAATTGCGCCAGATGGCCTTCCAGCGGCTGCAAGGCGGGTTTGGACGCCTTTGAACGCGTCGGCCGCGCCGGATCTTTCGGAGGTTTCACCATGCCGGCAATATGGCGTGCTGACCGCCAAAACGAAAGCCCGATAGGAAAATATGTCTGGCTCATTTTCTTATCACTGACAAAAACTGGCACACCCCTTGCCATTGTCGCATGGCCTTGCGCCGCACGTTTTGACCGGCCCCTGCTGCCTGACCTTTCCCGCTTGTCAGGGCGTGGGAATGGACCGAACTGGTGGTCTGTCCTCACCGCCTGATTCGATGAAATTTTCCCCCCAGCAGGATGCCGCGCTGGCCGCTGTCGCGGATTGGCTGAAGGCCAAGCCCGGCACAGGCAATACGCCGCAAATTTTCCGCCTGTTCGGCTTCGCCGGGACGGGCAAGACCACGCTGGCGCGCCATCTCGCGGAGGGCGTATCTGGAAAAGTGCTGTTCGGCGCCTTCACGGGCAAGGCGGCTCTGGTCATGCAGCGCAAGGGCTGCTCCGGCGCGTCCACCATTCATTCCATGATCTACAAGGCGCGGGAGACAGCGGCGGAGTCGCCGAATTTCGAATTGTGGGACGATGCGCCGGCGGCCAAAGCCAAACTGATCGTCATCGATGAATGCTCGATGGTGGACGCCGAACTGGGCCGCGACCTGCTTTCTTTCGGTGCGCCGCTGCTGGTGCTCGGCGATCCGGCGCAGTTGCCGCCCATCTCCGGCGGTGGATTTTTCACCAATGCCACGCCTGATGCGATGCTGGCCGAAGTTCACCGGCAGGCTGCGGATGATCCGATTGTGCGCCTTTCGATGGATATTCGCGAAGGCCGCAGCATCGAAACCGGCACATTCGGCGAGACACAGATCGTGCGGCGCGCGGACCTCGACCCGGCGCGCATTCATGCGGCGGATCAGGTGCTGGTGGGGCGCAATGTCACACGGCGTAATTATAATCAGCGGCTGCGCGCCATCGCCGGATTTACCGACCCGTTGCCGCAGGCCGGCGACAAGCTGGTTTGCTTGCGCAACAATCGCAAAAAAGGCCTGCTGAATGGCTCGCTGTGGACGGTGCAGGAACGCCGGCCATCAAAAAGCGTGTTGCTGAATTTGCGCCTTGCATCTGAAGATGATCCATCAAAAAAATTCCTGCGCGTCAGTGTGCGGCCGGAATGTTTCACTGGCGGGATCGAAGATTTTCCGTGGCCGGAACGGCGCGCCTATGACGAATTCGACTATGGTTCAGCCCTCACTGTTCATAAGGCCCAGGGGTCGCAGTGGGATGATGTGGCGCTGTTTGACGAGAGTTTCGCCTTTCCCGATTCACGGGCGCGCTGGCTCTACACCGGCGTAACCCGCGCGGCCAAAAGGCTGACGCTGGTCCTGTCCTGACAGGACCGGGTTCACGAAGTTTCGCAGGAATCCTCGGTCACATCCCACGAAGTGTTATTCTGGATCATGCCGCAGATGGCCTGCCGCCCGCCGCGATGTGTCATCATGCATAAGCGGGTGCCGACGCCATACTCACGGCCTTGCGCGCGGCATGTGCAGGGCGGATTTTGCGGCTGCCATGAATGCTGCCGGGACGGCCAGTCGCGCGACGGCGCGCCGGGCGCCGAGGAGTCCGCGAACCCTGCGCTGCAAGTCCAAGCGCCTGCGAACAGGATCACGCCAAAAGCCTGAGCCACATTTTTCATCTGGCACTCCTGCTTTGCATTCCGGTAAGTGTAACACACTCTGGTATGCACAACCACCGGGCAACCCTGGGGTTCGGCCCGCACACAATCGGCCTTGGCATGGCCGTGGCAAAATTCTGACGATGCCCGTGAATTGCCGACCAATCTTGCCGCCATGCATATCCAGTTTCTTTCCCCAACCCTGATCGCAGGCGCATTGCTGCTGAATAGCGCCGTTTCGCTACTGACTCTGGCACAAGGATCACCCGGCGCGTCGGCACCCGTCACGCCCTGCACTGTCCATGCGCGCGAGTTATGGTTGCCGCTGCGCACAATTGTTTCCCGACTTGAAGATGAAGGCTGGATCGTGCTGCGCCGCTCAGCGGGGGATGAAAGCTGCTACACCCTATCAGCTAACCGCAGGGATGGCGCTGAACGGCTGCTGGTGATTGACCCGGTTTCAGGCAAAGTCCGGGCTGAGATGGCGCCGTGATTTCCTGACAATCACATTCAACGCATGCGCATTGACGCTCGCATGGGTTGCGATACGGTTGCCCTCGCGCGCCATCAGGCGTGAAACATGAGGGGCAATTCATGGAAGCGATCATCACACAACTCATCAGCGGTGCTGTCGGCGGCAATATCGGCGGCGCATTGTTGAAAAATCTCAGCCTCGGGCTGGTTGGCAATTCGCTGGCAGGCATTGTCGGCGGTGGCGTGGGCGGACAGCTGCTGAGCGCGCTTGTGCCTGCACTGGCAAGCGGTATCAGCGGGCAGGTCGCCGGCGGCGGCATTGGCGGCATCATTGTCATGGCCGTGGTTGGCATGATCAAGAACGCGATGGCTAAAAACTGACAAAAAAGGATACCTCATGCAGGCGCATCTGCGCCTGCATGATTCAAGGACAGGTTATGAACGGCACTCTTGCGTTTGATGAATTTCTCAAGGTGGACATCCGTGTTGGGACCATCGTGAAGGCAGACCCGTTTCCGGAAGCGCGCAAACCGGCGATCAAGCTGGTCATTGATTTCGGACCAGACATCGGCACAAAGAAATCATCAGCGCAGATCGTGAAAAATCACCCCGTGGACACACTCGTCGGACGGCAGGTGCTGGCGGTGGTGAATTTCCCGCCACGGCAGATCGGCCCTTTCATGTCGGAGGTGTTGACGTTAGGTGTGCCGGATGCGCAGGGAGAGGTCATGCTGATCGGCCCACAAGATGCTGTCCCAAATGGCGGACGCCTGTATTGACGACACGCTGACAGCCGTTCGCAAATAGATTCAGGCCGGAATTCGCACCGTCGCGCGCAAACCGCCAAGGGGCGCCTGTGACAAGATAATATCCCCGCCGTGACTGCGGGCAATATCGCGTGCAATGGCCAGTCCCAGCCCGGTGCCGCCCTCATCCTGATTGCGGGCCTCATCCAGCCGGAAAAACGGCTTGAACACATCCTCGCGCATATTTTCAGGAATGCCCGGGCCATCATCATCCACAGTGACAGTCAACCAGCGCCCGACATGCTCGGCATTGATCGCGATGCTGTCGCCATATTGCGCCGCATTGCCGACGAGATTGGCCAGCAGCCGCTTGAAAGCATCAGGACGGACCACGACCGTCGGATCGCCGGAAATATCCACCTTGGTTGCGTGGCCCTGCCGCTCGACATCCTGTTTCAGCTCTTCGAGAACGCCGCGAATATCCGTCTCAACCGCGCTTTCACCGGCATCGCCACGGGCGAAGGCGAGATAGGCCTCCAACATGCGGCCCATCTCATCGGTATCTTTTTTCAGGGCTTCAACTTCGGGCGTCTCCTCCAAAAGGGCGAGCGACAGTTTGAAGCGCGTCAAGATGGTGCGCAGATCGTGGCTGACGCCATTGAGCATGGCTGTGCGCTGTTCAATCGCCCGTTCGATGCGATTTTTCATTTCAAGGAAGGCGCGCCCCGCTGCCCTCACCTCGCGCGCGCCGCGCGGACGGAAAGCAAGATCCCGCCCCTTGCCGAAATTTTCAGCCGCATCAGCCAGACGCAAAATCGGACGGATCTGGTTGCGCAAAAAAGCAATCGCCGCGCCCAGCAGAAACAGCGATGTGCCGACCATCCAGACAATGAAAATATGCGAGTTCGACGCATAGGTCTGGCTGCGGCGCGCAATCACCCGCATCGTCGCATCCGTAAGCTGGATGCGGATTTCGACAAAGGAGGATCGCCCGACCGTATCGATCCAGAAGGGCCGGCGGACCTGCTTGCGAATTTCATCCGACAGGGTCTGGTCAAGCACGTCGAAAAATGGTTTCGGGCCAGGCGGCGGCAATGGCTGCTGGGGCAAAAAGTCAAGATCAAGGCCCAACTGCTTATCCGCTACCTCAGCCAGAAGGGTGGCGCGCTCCGGCGTTGCGGCATTCTCATACAGATCGATCAGCGCGGCGATGTCTGAGGTTACAGCCTGTGACAATCGCCGCGTCACCTGCTGGTAGTGCCGTTCAAGAAAAACATAAGCGACGACCGATTGCAGCAGCACCATTGGTACGATGATAATCAGCAGTGATCGCGCATAGAGTCCCTTGGGCAGGAGATTTCTAATAACACGGGAAAAGCCGGCATAGAGAAAGCGCGGCACATTCAGCACGGGGCGGAACGAGAGCTTCACCTGTCTACAACCAACCGGTAGCCGACGCCGCGCACGGTTTGCAGCAGCAGGGGATAGGTCGGATCAGCCTCGATTTTCCGGCGCAGACGGTTAATCTGCACATCGATTGTGCGTTCATTGGCGGCATTCCCGCCGGACAGCGTTTCGCGCGGCACATTCTCCCCACGCGCTTTGGCGAGAATCACCAGAA
>JBOFFO010000362.1:0-3069 GCA_051648665.1 Beijerinckiaceae bacterium
TGCGGATACTTCACACCGTCCGCGGGATCGAGGCCGACGGTTTTTAACAAGTCTCCGACGCGCGCCATGATCGCTGCATCATCAGGCTCTGTTTTGAACGCACGCATCGGCTCGGCGATGATGGCATCGACACGCCAGCGCGGGTTGAGGCTGGCATAGGGGTCCTGAAAAATCATCTGCATGCGGCGGCGGACATTGCGCATGTCGCCGGCATCGGACACGCCATGCATGGACACGCCGTCGATGCTGACGGTGCCATCGCTGGGCTTCAGAAGGCCAACGACCATGCGCGCCACGGTGGATTTTCCGGACCCGGATTCGCCGACAAGTGCAAAAGTTTCGCCCCTGGCAATATCGAAGGATACGCCATCGACGGCTTTCAGAAACCGCTTCGGCTCACGTTCGATGGTGCGTTCCAGCCAGGATTTGGACACATCGAATACGCGCCGGAGGTCGCGCACTTCCACAAACGCGCTCATGCGGCTGACTCCGTGCGCATGCTGTCATGCAAATGGCAAGCGACCAGCCGCGATTCTACGGGCAGCGCTTCGGGCCGTTCGCTGAAGCAGCGATCAAAGGCGTGGGCGCAGCGCGGGTTGAAGGCGCAGCCCTTGGGAATGGCGTTCAGGCGGGGCATGGAGCCGGGAATTTGCACGAGGCGCTCGACATGGGTGTCGAGTGCGGGAATCGAACCCATGAGGCCGCTGGCATAGGGGTGCAGCGGATGCTTCACCACATCACGCACCGGGCCGATTTCAGCGATGCGGCCCGCATACATCACTGCCACCCGGTCTGCCGTTTCAGCAATGACGCCCATGTCATGGGTGATCAGCATGACCGCCGTGCCGCGCTCGCGGCAGAGCCGCTTCAACAGCGCAATGATCTGCGCCTGCACGGACACGTCGAGCGCTGTGGTCGGCTCGTCGGCAATGATGAGGTCAGGCTCAGCGCAGAGCGCGAGCGCTATTACCACGCGCTGGCGCATGCCGCCGGAAAATTCATGCGGATAGGAATCGATCCGTTTTTCCGGCGCGGAAATGCCAACTTCGGTGAGGAGTTGAATGGCACGCTCGCGGGCCTGTTGTTCACT
This sequence comes from Beijerinckiaceae bacterium, assembly GCA_051648665.1. Taxonomy (GTDB): domain Bacteria; phylum Pseudomonadota; class Alphaproteobacteria; order Rhizobiales; family Beijerinckiaceae; genus Terrirubrum. The sequence continues at coordinate 1,091 of JBOFFO010000362.1, forward strand.
GAGTGGCAAATGGGTGCGGATGGTTTCGATCAATTGTTCGCTGACGCGATACAGCGGATTAAGGCTCGTCAGCGGGTCTTGAAAAATCATGCCGATCTTGCGGCCGCGAATTTTCCGGATCGCTTCGTCATCGAGATTGTCGATGCGCTGCCCGTGCAAAAGCACTTCGCCCGCAACTATGCGCCCAGGCCGCTCAATCAGGCCAATAATCGCCGCACCGGTGAGCGACTTGCCCGCACCGGATTCGCCGACGACGCCGAGGACTTCACCCTTGGCAATGTCGAAGGACACATCATCAAGCGCGCGCAGGACGCCGCGCCTTGTGTGAAATTCGAGCGCAAGATGACGGACGGAGAGAACAGGCGCGGTCATCGCAATTTCGGGTCCAGAATGTCGCGCAGCCAGTCGCCGAGCAGGTTGATCGACAAGGCGAGCAGCACCAGCGTCAGCGCCGGGAAGAACAGAATCCACCATTCGCCGGAAAACAGATATTGCTGGCCGATGCGGATGAGCGTGCCGAGCGAAGGCTGCGTCGGCGGCATGCCGACGCCGAGGAAGGAAAGCGTCGCCTCCTCGATAATCGCGAGCGCGAGGTTGATCGTGGCAATCACGACAACGGGGCCGGCGACATTGGGCCAGACATGCTTGCGCATCACCGCCCAGGGTTTCAGGCCAATCACTTGCGCGGCGGCGACATAATCACGGTTCTTTTCCACCAGCGTTGAGCCGCGCACGGTGCGCGCATATTGCGCCCAATTCGACAGGCCAATGGCGAGGATGAGCACGAACAGGGTTGCACCTTCCTGATAAGCGGGCGGAATAATGCCGCGCGCCACGCCGAACACCAGCAACGCCACGAGAATGGCAGGGAAAGACAGCTGCACATCGGCGATGCGCATGATGATCGCTTCGGTGCGGCCACCGACATAGCCGGCGATGAGGCCGAGCGAAACGCCGAGCATGATGGAAAACACCACGGATGCCGCGCCAACGATCAGCGACACCTGGCTGCCATAGAGAATGGCGGAGAGCAGATCGCGGCCCTGATTGTCCGTGCCAAGCACATAAACCGTGCCGGACCCTGCGCCGGCTTCGCCGGGTTTGGCAAAGCCGTCCATCAGGTTCAGCGTGGCGGGGTTGAACGGATCGTGCGGCGCGATGAGTTGCGCCATGGCCGCCAGCGCGATCATCGTCGCAGCCACCGCAAAAGCGACCATCGTCACGGGAGAATGGCGGAAGGACCAGCCGATGTCGGAATCCCAGAACCGTTTCCAGCGCGAGGGCGGACGTGGCTTTGCCATCTCAGGTGGCGCGGGATCGGATTTGGCAAGATCGGTCATGATTTATCGTTTCATGGCGGCAGATCCGGAGCGGATGCGCGGGTCGAGAATGAAATAGATCAGGTCGACGATCAGGTTGACGACCACGAATACGAAAGCGACGAACATCAGGTACGCGGCCATCACGGGAATATCGACGAACTGCACCGCGTTGACGAAAAGCGAACCGAGGCCGGGCCACTGGAACACGGTTTCCGTGACAATGGCGAAGGCGATCACCGAGCCCAGTTGCAGGCCGGCAATGGTAATGACCGGGATCATGGTGTTTTTCAGGGCGTGACGGAACTGGATGGTGCGCTCGGAAACGCCACGGGCGCGAGCAAAGCGCACATAGTCTGCGCGTAGCGTTTCCAGCATCTGGGAGCGCACCAGCCGCATGATCAGCGTGAGCTGGAAAAAGCCGAGCGTCAGCACGGGCATGATCAGCGACTTCCAGCCGCTGACCGTGAGCAGCCCGGTGCTCCACCAGCCGATTTTGACGGTTTCGCCGCGCCCGAACGACGGCAGCCACTTCAACTCGACCGCAAAAATATAGATCAGGCCGATGCCAATGAGAAAGGTCGGCAGCGAAACGCCGACAAGCGAAACGCTCATGATGATGTTGGCGAGGATGCCGTCACGCCGGATGGCGGCGTAAAC
>JBOFFO010000363.1:0-7343 GCA_051648665.1 Beijerinckiaceae bacterium
GTGATGGACTGATAGATGCGGCCACGGCCAGCGGCCGGACGGGATGGGACGGACATGGCATGCCTTGCGGTTAGGATATGACCCGCAGACCTAGGCTAATTCACAGGCAATGTCGATAAAATTCATTTTCCACAATCTAAATTGTGAAATCTGCCTCGGCAGGCGCTTTGCCGGTTGCCTCGGTGCGCCGGCACATCTCGTCCACGGTGATGGCATCGAGCTTGGCCAGAAAGGACTCTCCCGCCTGCGCGACAATCGGCCCAACCACGGATTCAACCAGCTGTGATTCCGGGATCGGCGGCATGGAATCCTCACCGGTGGAGGACATGGCGGCGCGGACGATCTCGCCCGCAGTGATCTTGCGGCGCTCCCGCGCCAGCTCGTAGCCGCCGCGCGGACCGCGCATGCCCTTGAGGATGCCGGCCCGCACCAGTGCCTGCAACATGGTTTCGAGATGACGGGGCGGAAGCTGGTGCCGGGCGGCCAACAGTTTGGCGGCGACCGGCGCCGGGCGGGCGTGCAAGGCAATATCGACGACCGCAACAATGGCGAGAAGGGAACGGCGGGACAGCAGGATCATCAATAACCTCGGCGGGGCATCGGCAGTCACACCCCTGTGGAACCATAACCACCATCAGCGCGGGCGGTTGCATCGAGCGATGATTTTTCTTGCCAGTGGATACGGGTCACTGGCGCGATCACCATCTGCGCAATGCGCATGCCGCGCTCCACCTGAAATGGGGCATCGCCGAGATTGATCAAGGCCACCATGAGTTCGCCGCGATAATCCTCATCCACGGTGCCGGGCGCATTGACCACGGTCACGCCGTGGCGGGCTGCTAGCCCGGACCGGGGCCGGACCTGCGCCTCATGGCCGGGCGGCAGGGCGATGGCGATACCGGTCGGGATCAGGGCGCGCGCACCGGGCGCGAGCGTGACGGGAGCATCGGCCGATAGGGCGGCGCGCAAATCCATGCCGGCGGCGCCGGATGTCTCATAGGCCGGGAGCGGCAGATCCGCCCCGTGCGGCAGCTGGACGACCTGCACCGCAACGGTCATGGCCGGGCTGCGCCGCCCAGCGCCGCCACGGCGCGCGCCAACGCCTCCACCAGCTTCACGGCCACGTCGCCCTTGGACATATCGGGCCAGCTTTCCACGCCCTCGGCACGGACGAGATGGACCGTATTACGATCCCCGCCCATGATGCCGGTCTGCGGCGATACATCATTGGCAATAATCCAGTCGCAGCCCTTGCGCTGCAACTTGGCCTGCGCATGGGCGATGACGTTTTCGGTTTCCGCCGCAAAGCCGACGACGAGGGCCGGGCGCGGCTTGCCCGCCATTTTTCCCTGCGCGACTGTCGCGAGAATATCCGGGTTCTCTGTCAGCGAAAATGACGGCAGTGTTTTGCCATCCTTCTTGATTTTCTGAGCGGCCTCGCGGTCCACACGCCAATCCGCCACCGCAGCGGCAAAAATAGCGATGTCCGCCGGCAGGGCTTTTTCCACCGCCGCCAGCATGTCGCGCGCGCTTTCCACATGCACGGTGGTGACGCCGGGCGGATCAGGAATGGCAACGGGTCCGGAGATGAGCGTGACGCGCGCGCCGGCTTCGGCCGCAGCGCGCGCAATGGCGTGGCCCTGCTTGCCGGAGGAACGGTTGGCGATATAGCGCACCGGATCGATCGGCTCGTGCGTCGGGCCGGATGTCACCAGCACATGCGTGCCGGCCAGCGCGCCACTAATTTTTTTGGGCGGCGGCGTGACGACAATATCGGCGGGCATCGGCAATAATTGCGGGCCGGGCGCCAGCAGACGGTCCGCCGCATCGGCAATCGCGGCCGGTTCAGCCATGCGGCCCGGCCCATATTCACCGCAGGCCATCTCGCCATCATCGGGGCCGATCAATTCCGCGCCGTCACGCCGCAACGTCGCGATATTGCGCTGCACCGCCGGATGCAGCCACATCCGCACATTCATCGCCGGCGCAAACAGCGCGCGCTTGTCGGTGGCCAGCAGCGCCGTTGAAGCGAGATCATTCGCCAGCCCGTTCGCGACCTTGCCGAGAAGATCGGCGGTGGCCGGGGCGACGACAACGAGATCGGCGTCACGCGACAATTCGATATGCCCCATCGCCGCTTCATCGGTGAGCGAAAACAAATCCGTGTAGCAGACATCGCCGGTGAGCGAGGAAACGCTGAGGGGCGTGATAAATTCGGTGCCTGCCTTGGTCAGAATCCCGCGCACGGACGCACCGCGCTTGCGGAATTCGCGCACCAGTTCGAGCGCCTTGTAGGCGGCGATGCCGCCGCCGATGATGAGCAAGATCCGTTTGCCGCGCAGCATGTTCACCACCCCCGGATCAGGACAATGGCGAGCAGCACCGCCACTGTCCACACCGCCCATGTCAACCCGCGGCTGCCGCGCCCTTCGGCCCGGCCAATCGCCTCCACCGTTTCTGGCGCGAGCGTGAAGCCGCGCTGCGATGCGGTTTGCAGGTTCTGCACAATATTTTCCACGCGGTTGAGCAGCGACGGCACGCCGCCCAGGAAATGTCCGGTTTCCTTCGCGCCCGCTGCGGCGCGCTGCAACAGACCGATGGGGCCGAGATGGCGCTCGATCCATTCGCGCACCACCGGTTCAGCGGTGCGCCACATATCGAGATGCGGGTCCAGCGACCGCGCCACACCTTCGACCACCACCATGGTCTTTTGCAGCATCACCAGTTCGGTGCGGGTCTGCATGTCAAACAGCGCCGTGATCTCGAACAGCAGGCCAAGCAGTTTCGCCATCGAGATTTCATCGGCGCGCTTGTCATGGATCGGCTCACCAACTGCGCGCAGGGCCTGGGCAAAATCCGCGACGGAATGGTGGCCGGGCACATAGCCCGCCTCGAAATGCACCTCGGCGATGCGGGTATAATCGCGGGTGATGAAGCCGTAGAGAATTTCCGCCAGATAGCGGCGCGATTTCTGGTCGAGCCGGCCCATGATGCCACAATCGACCGCGACGAGACGCCCCTGCGCATCGATGAACAGATTGCCCTGATGCATGTCGGCGTGAAAAAAACCGTCGCGCAGGGCATGGCGCAAAAAGGATTGAATGACATTGCGGCCGAGATCGACGGGATCATGCCCGGCTGCGACAATGCGCGTGCGGTCGGACAGCGAAATGCCGTCAATCCATTCCGTGGTCAGCACGTTGGCCGCCGTGCGTGTCCAGTCCACGGACGGCACGCGAAAATCCTGATCCTCGCGGGTGTTCTCGGCAAATTCCGACAACGCCGCCGCCTCAAGCCGCAAATCCATTTCCATGGCGACGGAGCGGGCCAGCGTTTCCACCACACCAACGGGGCGCAGGCGGCGCGCTGCCGGCACGAAGCGCTCGACCATGCGGGCCATGAAAAACATGGAGCGCAGATCGGATGCGAAGCGGCGGCGCACGCCCGGCCGCAGCACCTTCACGGCGACGCGGGACTGGGAGCCGTCCTTCTCCGGAATATCGGCGGGATGCACTTGCGCAATCGACGCCGCCGCAACCGGATCGGCAAAATGCTGGAACAGCCGGTCGAGCGGCGCATCGAGCGACGCCTCAATCTCCGCCTTGGCTTGCGCGGTCGGGAACGCCGGCACACGATCCTGCAGCGTTTCCAGTTCGCGCGCCACGGTCATGCCGACAATGTCGGGCCGGGTGGCGAGAAACTGGCCGAACTTCACATCGGACGGTCCCAGCCGGGTCATCGCGGCGGCAAGGCGCGAACCGGTGGCGTCCCGCCGCTCGATCAGCCGCGCGCCGCGCAGGATGGGACGCACCGGAGGCGGCAGCGCCTTGGGATCGGCCAGACCCAGCGCGCCCTCGCGCGCCAGCACAAAGCCGACGCGGGCGAGGCGGAGGAGATGGAGAGGCGCTGTCAGCAGCACGGAGGGTTACAGCTTCCAGCCGGAATGGATGTTGACGATGCCGCCGCTCAGGGGACGATGCGTCACGCGGCGGAAGCCCGCCGCCTCGATCATGCCGGCGAAGGCCGCCGGCACCGGGAATTTGCGGATCGATTCCACCAGATACTGGTAGGGCTGCGCATCGCCCGTGATCATCCGGCCCATGGGCGGAATGATGTTGAAGGAAAAGGCGTCGTAGATTCTATCAAGCCCGGGCGTATCAACAGGCGCAAATTCCAGACACAGGAACCGCCCGCCGGTTTTCAGCACGCGGTGAAATTCTTTCAGCGCGACGGGAATGCGCGGCACGTTGCGGATGCCGAAGGCAATCGTCACCGAATCATAGGTGCGGTCCGGGAATGGCAGGGATTCGGCATTGGCCTGCACGAATTCGATGCGGGACTCCTCGCCAAAGCGCTTCAAGGCCCGCTCCTGCCCGACGCGGAGCATATCGCCGTTGATGTCGAGCACCGTGACCTTGCGCTGGCCCCGCGCGCCGCGCTCGGCGCGGATGCGGTCGAGAATGCGGAAGGCCACGTCGCCGGTGCCGCCGGCCACATCGAGATGGGCAAAATCGCCCGCTTTTGGCGGCTGGATGTGGGAGACCAGATCATTCTTCCAAAGCCGGTGCAGGCCGCCGGACATCAGGTCATTCATCAGGTCATAGCGGCCTGCGACCTTGTGGAACACATCGTCCACCAGACCCTGCTTGGCCTCCACCTTGACCTGCGCATAGCCGAAATGGGTCTCGCCCGCGCCACTCATACCGCCACCGCCTCCATTGCGGGCCGGACCATAGCGCCGCCCCGCGCCGATTGCTATGCAAACCGGGCAACAGCGTTATTGCGCCGCACAGGACGCCCGCGAGGCCATGCCCGAACTTCCCGAAGTCGAAACCGTGATGCGCGGCCTGCAACCGGCCATGGAAGGGGCGACCCTGACGCGTGTGGAGCAGCGGCGGCGCGACCTGCGCTTTCCCCTGCCCGACCGCTTTGCTGACCGGCTGACGGGACGGCGGATCACCGCCCTATCGCGGCGCGCCAAATATGTGCTGGCCGATCTCGATGATGGCGCGGTGCTGATCATGCATCTGGGCATGAGCGGGCGCTTCCTCGTGGAGATGCCGGGGGGAAAGACGGTGCGGCCGGGGGAGTTTTATGTCGAGACCGGGAGCGAGGGGACGCATGACCACATCGTGTTTCACCTCTCGAACGGCGCGCGCGTGACCTACAATGACACGCGCCGCTTCGGCTTCATGGATCTTGTGCCGCGCACGGACCTCACCACCTGCCGCCACTTCAAGGGCATGGGGATCGAGCCGCTCGGCAACGCCCTGGATGACGTGGCGCTGGCCAAATTGTTCGCCAAAAAATCCGCGCCGCTGAAGGCCGCGCTGCTCGACCAGCGGCTCGTGGCGGGGCTTGGCAACATCTATGTCTGCGAGGTCCTGAGCCGGATGAAATTGTCGCCGCAGCGCAAGGCCGGCACGCTCGTGACAGCGAAAGGCGCCATGCATGCGCGCGGCCTTGGCCTCAGCGAAACGATCCGCGCCGTGCTGATGGAAGCGATCGAGGCCGGCGGCTCAACCCTGCGGGATTATGCGCATACCGATGGCTCGCTGGGATATTTCCAGCACCGTTTTCGCGTCTATGACAGGGAAGGCGAACCCTGCCCGACGCCGGACTGCACGGGCACAATCAAACGGATCGTGCAAAGCGGTCGCTCGACCTTTTATTGCGCGGCGTGCCAGAAATAATCAGGCAACATCGCGGGCGCCGCGGTAGGTTTCATCAAAGGCATAACCGGCGCCGCGCACAGTGCGGATGGGATTGGCGTCGTCATTGACGCCGCTGACCGGCAGGCTCATGGCTTTCCGCAGCCTGCCGACGTGGACATCGACGGTGCGCTCATCGATTTCCGTATCCTGCCCCCAGACGCCGTCAAGCAATTGTCCGCGCGTAAAAACCCGGCCCGGCTTTTCGATGAGAAATTCCAGCAGGCGAAATTCGGTCGGCCCCAGGGCAATTTCCTTCTCGCCGCGGAACACCCGCCGCGCCTCACGATCAAGCGTGATATCGCCCGCCGCCAGAACCGAGGCGACGCGGTTGGGGCTGGCGCGCCGCAGCAGGGCGCGCACCCGCGCCAGCAATTCCGGCACGGAAAACGGCTTGACGATGAAATCATCCGCACCGGTTTGCAGGCCGCGAATGCGCTCGCTCTCTTCACCGCGTGCAGTGAGCATGATGATCGGCAAATTGCGCGTCGCGTCGCGCTGGCGCAGGCGGCGGCATAGTTCGATGCCGGAGAGGCCGGGCAGCATCCAGTCCAGCAGCAGCAGATCGGGCACGCTTTCTTTCAGCGCCAGATCAGCCTCATCGCCGCTCATGACGCTTTCGACCGCGTAGCCTTCAGCCTTGAGATTGTAGGTCAGCAGCGTCACCAGCGCTGCCTCGTCCTCGACGATGAGAATGCGGGCCGGCATTATTCTTGCGCCTCATTCATCGCCGGTGATGGCCGTGCTGGCGACATTATCGCCCTTGGGCCGGTCGGCCGTGAGCTGCTTGCCGGTCACCCAATAATGAATCGTCTCGGCAATATTCGTGGTGTGATCGCCGATGCGCTCGATATTTTTGGCGCAGAACAGCAGATGCGTGCAGGAGGTAATGTTGCGGGGGTCTTCCATCATGTAGGTCAGCAATTCGCGGAACAGCGAAGTATAGAGCGCATCAATGCTATCATCGCGCTTCCAGACTGCGATAGCGCCTTCGAGATCGTTTTGCGTATAGGCGTCGAGCACATCCTTGAGCTGATCGGCGACGAGTTCCGCCATGTGGCGCAAGCCGACAACGGCACGCGGCAACTGCACATTGCCTGCAATCACCAGCACGCGCTTGCTGATGTTTTTCGCCAGATCGCCGACACGCTCCAGATCGCCGGCGATGCGGATGGCGGAAATGATCTCGCGCAAATCGACGGCCATGGGTTGCCGGCGCGCAATGGTGAGAATGCTCATATCCTCGACCTCGCGCTGGAGCGTATCGAGGCGCGGGTCCATCGCAATCACGCGCTGCGCCAGATCGGGATCGCGATCCGCCAGCGCGCGCACGGAATCGGCGAGCATTTTCTCGGAAATGCCGCCCATCTCGGCGATGGCGCGGCGTAAATCCTGCAAATCCGCATCAAAGGAACGGACGATATGTTGGGTCTGGTTGCTCATCGGCATTGTTCCGCTCCCGCCTTAACCGAACCGGCCCGTGACATAATCGAGGGTCTGCTTCTTGTCCGGATTCATGAAGATTTTCTGCGTCGGCCCCATCTCGATCACCTCACCGAGATACATGAAAGCGGTGCGCTGGGAGATGCGTGCGGCCTGCTGCATGTTATGGGTGACGATGACGATGGTGAA